>JAFZSM010000038.1 GCA_017619385.1 Bacillota bacterium | reverse complement strand
TCTTCCCAGAGACCTTCATAATCGGCAGCCTGCTTTTCCAGCGCGGCTTTCTCCACCGCAAACCTGTCAGCCCTGTTCTTTTCACTGTAATACTCGTCGGAAATAAGCATGGCTGCAAGGACCGCGGTCTTTGAAAGTGTCTGAGTATTTCCTCCCGAGATCTCCGTCATCTTTTCATCTACCTTGTCGGCAAGTTTCATAATGTACTCTCTGGGCATATCTCCGGAGAGAGTGTACTCCTGTCCGCAAATGAGGACTGTAACCTTGTTGATTTCGCTCATAGCTTATCCCTTTCTTAATATTACATCTCACGCAATGTCGCGTTGTATTTATCCTTAAGATTCAAGAGAACCTTGGTGTTTATATCATTCACTTCATTCTCCGTCAGAGTTCTGTCCTGAGCTCTGTACGCGAGACTGAATGCAACGCTCTTGTATCCGGAAAGGACGGGGGCTCCCCTGTACACGTCGAAAAGCTTAACGCTTTCGAGAAGAGGACCTGCGGAAGCTTTGATCTCTTTTTCAAGATCTCCGACCTTTATCTCTTCCGCAACGACCATGGCGAAGTCTCTCGTCATAGCCGGGAACTTCGGAAGCGCTTTGAAAATGAGCTCATGATTCGCCATTGCACATATATCTTTGAACTCAAGCTCTGCAGCATATACTTCGCATTCCACTCCGTAATTCTCACACACATCGGGATGGACCTGACCTATGGTACCTATATATTTACCGCCTGCCAGAATATCTGCGCATCTGCCGGGATGGTATGAGGGATCTTCTTTCTGTGTGACAAATTCAAAGTCTTTGATACCGAAATTTCTGAGAAGCTCTTCCACTCTGCCCTTCATCACGTAGAAATTCTCATTCTGACCGTATGCAGCCATGCAGAGAATATCCTTTTCTTCCGGCAAAGCGCCGTCATCCATCTTGTGATTGTTGAAGAAGGTATTTCCCAGTTCAAATATCTTAACATTCTCATTGGATCTTGAGAAATTGGTGTAGAGTACATCCATGACGTTCGGCAGAAGCATGGTCCTCATGACAGAAGTTTCATCCCCGAGAGGATTGAGAATCTTCACCTGCTGACGCCTGTAGGAATCTGCAGGAACAAATACTTTGTCCAGAGCTTTAGGACTTACGAAACTGTAAGTTTGGACTTCATCCATACCCAGCGCTTTGAGAACGTTCTTTGCAAGAAGTCTTTCACCCTGAAGTCCTAGATATCTGGCAGTGTTAGAACTCTTTGGAATGCTTACCGGAAGTTTATCATACCCGTACATCCTCGCAACTTCTTCCACATAATCCTCTTCGATTGAAAGATCCTGGCGTACCGTGGGTGCAGTGCATGTGATGACGTCTCCGTTCATTTCTGTTTTGACTTCAAGGGCGTTGAGGTATTTGCACATCTCTTCGCCTGAAAGTTCAAGTCCCATGACTTTGTTGAGTCTGGATACTCTTATCTTTGTGACTACCGGCTCCTCAACATTGGGGTAAACGTCAACGTCGCCCGTAAGTACGGTACCGGCACCGAGGAGCTCTACAAGATAACAGAATCTGTCGCATGCATCCTTTGCCAGATTGGGATCTATACCCTTTTCAAAACGTCCGGATGATTCCGTACGGAGTTTGAGATCCTTGGACGTTCTTCTGATACTGTCTCCGAGGAAGTTCGCAGATTCAACGAGCACCATATTGGTGTCGTCTCTGATCTCTGAATCAAGACCTCCCATGACTCCGGCAATGGCTGAAGCGCCGGCTTCATCACGTATTGTGAGCATGGAAGAACTCAATATCCTTTCAGTACCGTCAAGTGTGGTGAACTTTTCGCCGTCAGCTGCAGTATCGACTATTATGTGCCTGCCTGTAATAGTTCTGATATCGAAGGCGTGCATGGGCTGACCGTATTCGAGCATTACGTAGTTGGTAATGTCGACTATGTTGTTGATGGGGCGCTGACCGGAAAGTATCAGCCTTCTCTGTAGCCACCAGGGGCTTTGCTCGATTTTGATATCTTTTATGACTCTGCAGCAATAACGCTTACAAAGATCAGGTCTTTTGATATCAACCTTTATGTAGTCCTCGCTCTTTTCAGGGGATACTTTTTTGCATTCTGTTTCGGGGTAACGAAGTTCCTCGCCGAATGTGGCAGAGGCTTCTCTTGCCATACCGACCATAGAAAGGCAATCCGGCCTGTTCGGAGTGATCTCAAAATCCACTACTGCATCTTTAAGCTGAAGTGTTTCTACAAGATCTGAGCCGGGAGTCCATTCACCTTCAAGGATCCAGATACCGTCTTTGCTGGCCATCGGAGCAGCTTTGTCTGGGAAACCCAGTTCCGTGAAACTGCAGAGCATTCCGTGGCTGACAACGCCTCTCAGTTCCCCGTCGTGGATGGTGACACCTTCTTCTGTCCTGGGCTGTCCGTGAAGAGGCCCGGGTATATGACTGCCGTCAAGGCAAACAGGAACATATGCTCCTTCGAAAATATTCGAAGCGCCTGTGACTATCTGTACGGGGTCCGTTCTTCCGACATCTATCTGACATACCGAAAGCTTATCGGCATTGGGATGCTTTTCGATGGAGAGTATCTTTCCGATAACGACACCTTCAATGCCCTCTCCCCAGTATTCTATAACTTCAAGGTTCGATCCACTTATAACCATGCGGTCTACGAACTCCTGAACTCCGGTATTAACGTCTGTATATTCTTTTAACCATGATACAGGTACTAACATATCAAAACCTCCTACTTGAACTGCTCGATGAAACGAACGTCATTTTCATACAGATAACGAAGGTCATCGATCTCGTGTTTGAGCATAGCAACACGTTCAAGACCCATTCCGAATGCAAAACCCGTATACTTTTCGGTATCTACACTGCCGACTTTAAGTACATTGGGGTGTACCATACCGCATCCGAGGATCTCGATCCATCCGGATCCTTTGCATATACGGCAGCCTTTTCCACCGCATTTGAAACAGGTCACGTCCATCTCGGCCGAAGGCTCCGTGAACGGGAAATGATGAGGTCTGAATTTTGTTTTTGTGCTCGGTCCGAACATCTTCTTGGCGAATATGTCCAAAGTGCCCTTAAGATCTGCCATTGTGATCCCTTCATCCACAACAAGGCCTTCGAGCTGGTGGAACATGGGCGAATGAGTCGCATCGGGAGTATCACAGCGGAACACCCTGCCCGGAGCGATGATCCTGATGGGCAGGGGCTCTTTAAGAAGAGTCCTGACCTGGATCGGAGACGTCTGCGTTCTGAGTATGGTCTTATCATCGATATAGAAGGTATCTGTCATATCTCTTGACGGATGATTGGGTCCGGCATTTAGTGCATCGAAATTGTAATATACGGTCTCTACTTCGGGTCCTTCGGCAACGGAAAAGCCCATATTCATGAAGATTTCCGTTATTTCGTCTATGGTCTTGGAGATAAGGTGACTGGCTCCCAATTTGGCTTCAACTGCAGGCTCTGTAACATCGATAGCTTCTTCTATGAGTTTTGCCTGTTTCGCAGCCGATTTCAGGACTTCCTTGCGGGCGTTGATGCTCTGCTCTATCTCTGCCTTGGTCTCATTGGCTGCCTGTCCCATCTCCTTCCTTTCTTCAGGAGCCAGATCCTTCATGGATCTGAGGATCTCGGTTATAGCGCCTTTCTTACCAAGATATTTGATTCTCAAAGCCTCAGCTTCATCCATCGTGTTGGCTTCCGCCAGGCTTTGTTTTGCTTCTTCAAGCAGTTTTTTGAGTTCTTCTTTCATTATGATCTTTGCCTCATTGATTCATACATTATTATGGTACCGGCAGCAGCAGCGTTCAGGCTCTCTATATTCCCTTCCATTGGTATATAGAGCCCTGTGGCCTCAGATATGAGCTGTTCGCTGATGCCGTTGCCCTCATTTCCTATGATGATAGCCGTCTCTTTTTTAAGATCCGCACTACCTATTGCCACTTCGCCTTCCATACAGGCTGCATAGATCCTTTTACATACTTTCCTAAGCAGATCCAT
>JAFZSM010000037.1 GCA_017619385.1 Bacillota bacterium | reverse complement strand
GCTGCTACAGCAGTTGAAGGATGGACCTTCGTAGGCTGGGCGGCAAGCAAGGTCGCAGAGACCACGAATAAACCGACCTACTACTCACCGGGACAGACACTTACGGTGAACTCAAATACCACAGTTTATGCAGTATACAAGGCGACTCAGGGCGGAAGCGGCAGTACGGAAACAGTTTACGAGCGCGTCACGTCCACCCCGTCCAGCTGGGCAGGTGACTACGTCATCACCAGCGACGCTTCTGCAAGCTACGTCCTCAAGGGACTTTCCGGAAACAGAGTAAGCTACGAGACGGCATCGAACGGCGGCGCAGCAGCATTCTCATCCACAGGAATGACGCTTGAAGGCACGACCCTTAAGAACGTGAGCAGCCAGTACGTATTCACGGCAGCAGCCAGCGGTTCTTACTTCAGCTTCAAGAATAAGTCAACAGGTACGTACCTTGCCAACTACCGCAATGTGCTCTATACTTACAGCTCTTTGAGCACCAGCTATTGCCGCTGGACACCAACAGTCAGCGGAGGCGCTGTGACCATGAAGAACACGGCAAGCAGCAGCTATCCGTATATGGCATACTCAAACAGCGTATTCCAGATGGTCAAATCAAGCTCTACTGTATGCCTCTGGAAGGCGGCCACCGCTGCAGCAGGCACCACGGTATATGCAACGTCACCTTCTGCAGGATCCACTCAGCCCACTGAGCCCGATCCCGAACCTACCGTAACATACACGGTAAGCTTCTCGGTACCTTCAGGGGTCAGCGCAGTAGCATCCCAGACAGTGACAGCGGGACAGTCCGTAACGCTTCCGGCTGCAGGAGCACCCAGCGGATACACCTTACTTGGATGGGTAACAGGTACATACAACAACGCATCGTCAAGACCTTCATCGGTATTTACGGGCAGCTATACACCTACCGCCAATGTCACTTTCAATGCTCTTTACTCCTGCACTGCAGCAAGCGGATCGACAGTATATGAGCTTGTGACCTCAGCTCCTTCGAACTGGGCAGGCAACTATGTAGTGACCTACGGAAACAGCAGCAGCCTCTATGCGCTTAAGGGACTTTCCGGCAATACCAAGTACGAGTCCACCAGTGCAGGCGGAGCGGCGACACTTTCCGCTTCCGGAATGACACTTTCCGGCACGACGCTTTCCAACGTAAGCGACGCATATGTATTCACAGTCGCTGCATCCGGTTCTTACTACAGCTTCAAGAACAAGTCCACAGGGACCTATCTTGCAAGCCGCAGCAACTACCTGTACAGTTACACCTCGCTCAGCACAAGTTATTGCCGCTGGACACCGTCCATGAGCGGAGGAACAGTGACTCTTAAGAACACAGCGAGCAACAAGTATCCGTACCTTGCATTCTCAAGCCGCGGTTACTTCATGATCAACAGCTCCGCAAGCGGCGTCTACCTCTGGAAGGAGACGGCAGGCGGAAGCAGCACTACGGTATACACTACCGTGATCAATTAGGGTTTAGGCGCTGATCCTTTCGGTGATCTAAGATGTTTGTTGACTATCCGTTGCAGCATTAGCTGCAGCGGGTAGTTTTTTATGTGATAATTCTTTTTCCGTCCGGCCTTGGAATGGGATATAATGATAGGAGTGGAAAAGTAGACAGAATTAAATTTAAAGGGATGCCTTATGACATATTCTATCATCGGGATACTTGCGAGTATCATTCTCATCATCAACAACAGAGACGTATTCTGGATCCGGGACGGAAAGGCTCAAACAAATACACAAAAGAACTACCGTGCCTTCCTTTTAGGGGCTCTTGCTTACCTTGTCACGGATCTTCTCTGGGGCATACTTGATTCTTATCACCTCATCACCTTGCTCTTTGCGGATACTTCAGTGCATTTTGCCGCCATGGTAGGAGCCGTTATGCTCTTGGCCCGCTACGTAGTTTCCTATCTTGACACAGGCAATGCCTTCGAGAAAACTCTCAAGTTTGCAGGCCATGCTTTCTTTGCGCTGGAGCTGGTATTCGTCGCCGTAAACTTTTTCAAGCCCATCCTCTTCTGGTTCGATGAAGGAGGAGTTTATCATGCGGGCATCGCAAGGTACATAACCTTAGGGATACAGATATTCATGTTCTTTGTGACCTCTGTATACACTTTAAGCGTTGCGTCAAGGGCAAAGGGAAGGGTGAGGCTTCGCCACATGACCATAGGTCTTTTCGGCATAGCAATGATGATACTCATTACAATTCAAGTCTTTTTCCCCTTGCTTCCTCTCTATGCCATGGGATATATGCTCGGGACCTGCCTTCTTCATAACTTTGTCGTGGAAGATGAAAAAGAGGACTACAGAAGAGAACTTGAAGAAGCGGCCAAAAGAGACGAGGAGCAAAAGAGGGAGCTTTCGGAAAGCAGGGAAGGTTTAAAGGATGCCCTTGCAGCTGCAGAGAATGCAAGCAAGGCAAAGACCAACTTTCTTTCAAATATGAGCCACGAGATAAGGACTCCTTTGAACGCCATCATAGGTCTGAGCAGTATAGCCATGTCCGATGAAGAAACTGGAGATAAGGCAAAAGAGTATCTGGGCAAGATAGATGAATCTGCAAAGCATCTTCTTGATATCATAAACGATATACTCGATATGAGCCGCATAGAATCGGGCAAGATGACCATCAGAAAAGAAGAGTTCTCTTTAAAGGAGGCTCTTGATCAGGTCAATACCATGATAGGCGGTCAATGCAGAGAAAAGGGCCTAAGCTATGAATACAAAGCAGTCGGAAGCGTCAGCGACAGATATATAGGCGACGCCATGAAGCTAAAGCAGGTCCTCTTAAACATCCTGGGCAACGCGGTGAAGTTCACTCCTGAAGGCGGCAGCGTCACCTTCCTTGTGGAAGAAGGCCCGCACTTTGACAAAAACGCAGTTTTAAAATTCGTCGTCAGCGACACGGGGATAGGCATGAGCAAGGACTTCCTTCCCCATATTTTCGAGCCTTTCAGCCTGGCAGATGATGCGTCCCCCGGCAAATACGGTTCTACGGGCCTTGGCATGCCCATATGCAAGAGTCTGCTTGAGCTCATGAACGGCCATATAGAAGTGGCCAGCGAAGAGGGAAAAGGCAGCACATTCACCGTTACGGTGACTTTGGGCGAGACCGATGAGGAAAGTAAAAGGGAAGAAAAGCTTCCCAAAGAGGATAAGGCAAAAGCAGATCTTAAAGGACGAAGAGTGCTGTTTGCGGAAGATGTACCCATAAATGCCGATATCATGAAGATGATACTTGGCGAACGAGGTATAGAATCAGACCATGCCGAAAACGGCAAAGAGGCTCTTGAGATGTTCCGGAGCCACGTGCCGTGGTATTATGATGCCATTTTCATGGATATGCGCATGCCGGTGATGGACGGCCTTGAGGCAACAAGAGCCATCAGAGCTCTGGACAGAGAAGATTCCAAGCGCATACCCATAATCGCCCTCACCGCAAACGCATTCGATGATGACGTCAAAAGAAGCATGCAGGCGGGACTTAACGCCCATCTGTCCAAACCCATAGAGCCGGATCTCATGTTCGAGACTATGGAAAAGCTCATCCACTGAATTTAAAGAAGGAGAGTTATGAAGATAAAAGCTGTATTTTTCGATATGTTCAATACCCTGGCAGACCCCCACGTATATCTTGAATATACGGAGAGCCAAGTGATCGGTATGGATCGATCCGAATGGAGTTCTTACGTCTGGAGAGAGGACATAGCAAGAGACAGAGGCATCGGTATCATAAAGACGGAAGACGAGCTCATGGACAGGATATGCGAGATCCTTCCCTTTTCTCTTTCCGTGGAGCAAAAAGAGGCTGTTAAGGCCGCCCTCAGGGAGCGACAGAGAAAGTGCATGACCGAGATACGGGAAGATATCGTAAGGACAGTAAAGGCGCTCAAGGCAAAGGGCTTTCTGTGGGGAGTCATAAGCACTGCCGATGTAACGGACAGCCCCGCATGGAAGGAGTCGCCCCTTTATCCCTAATTTGACGATGCTATATTGTCCTGCGATGTAGGCATGGTAAAGCCGGACAGAAAT
>JAFZSM010000036.1 GCA_017619385.1 Bacillota bacterium | reverse complement strand
GCTCCTCGGTAAAGGACCTTGATGATCTCGACGGTCTGCTTCTCGGATACGGACATCTCATAGACTTTTTTGTTCGGGTCTATCTTGAATCCGTATTTGTCGGCTATCTCCTTTACTTTCTGGGCAGTCTGTTTTCTGTCGAGCCTTCCTTCTTCCTCGAGCCCCAGCACTATGTTTTCCGCCGCCGTAAAGACGTCCACCAGCATGAAATGCTGATGTATCATGCCGATACCGTTGTCGAACGCGTCTTTTGGGGACGCAATGGTCACTTCTTTTCCGTCAACAAAAATACGGCCTTCGTCAGGAAAATAGATACCTGCAAGCATATTCATAAGAGTAGTCTTGCCGGATCCGTTCTCTCCCAGGATGGCCATAATGTCGCCTTTATTTACATATAGATCCACGCTGTCGTTTGCTAGGGTAGAACCGAAACGTTTGGTTATGCCCTTCATGTCGATGGCATGGGGTTTGGAAATTGCCTGTTCCAAATCTTTTTTCTCCCTGTCGTACCTTATACCAAGAGAGAGGGAAAGCCGCTGTGCTCTCCCTCTCTCAATAGAGGATGTGATGAAAAAATCAGTATGCTTCGTTTACGAGCGTAATGCCGTCGATCCTCAGTCCGAAGTAAGGTGCGGACTGATACTTGGATTCTTCGAAGATGCCTTCTGCTGTGATGCAGGGATCCGTATCGCCTGCAAAGTCTCCGTCGGTGTCACGTGCGAATGCTTCCATGACGTGCTCTCCGCCCACTGTGACTTCGTTCATGTTGAAGAGTTTTACGGAACCGTCGAGGAGAGCGTTCTTTGCCTTCTCGATAGCTTCTGCTGTTCCGGGAGCCGCTATAGCCTCGTTGAGATTTGTAAGAGCAACTTCGCCCTCAGCGAGTCCGTGGCAGTAGTCGGGATCGAGCTTGCCGCCGTCAAGTACTGTCTTGAGTGCATACTCGAAATACTTTGTCCAGTCTATCCTTGCGGAGATGATGGATGCGCCTGCAGCTTCTGCTGTCATATCCTTGTTGTATCCTACGTGGAATACGCCGTGCTCCTGAGCCTTTGTGGCGGGAGTTACGTTATCTGAATGCTGGGAGATGACCTTGCATCCGTAGTTGGTGATGAGGTTTTCTGCAGCCTGAGCTTCCTTTTCAGCATCTGACCAGGAACCTACGAACTGTACGTCCATGGTAGCTTCGGGGCATACGCTCTTTGCGCCGAGATAGAATGCCGTATATCCGGAAATAACTTCTGCGAATGTGTATGCTCCTACGTAACCGAGCTTTGTCTCGCCGAGCTCATTGAGCTTCATTCCTGCTGCTACGCCTGCGAGATATCTGGCTTCATAGATCCTTGCAAATGCGTTGGATGTGTTGTCAAGATCGTCGAATGCGCCTACGCAGTTGGTCATGCCAACGAACTGTACTTCGGGGTTCTCAGCTGCGACCTGGAGCATTGCGGGCTCCATGCCGTAGGAGTTGTTGAATACAGCCACGCAGCCTGCTTCTACCAGCTCTTCGTTTGCCGTACGTGTGGGATCTCCGTCTGCAGTGTCATACTTGAAGATCCATTCGATTTCGTAACCCTGAGCCTTGAGGGTCTCCGCCGCGTCCTTTGCTGCTTCGATGAAGTTGTGGTCGTATGCCATGTTGTCGTTTCCTATGCATACCATACCGAACTTGACAGCCTTTGATTCTTCTTCCTTTTTTCCGCATGCTGCAAAGCACAGGACCATGGCGAGTGCAAGTACAACTGCTAATACCTTTTTCATTTTGTGTTTCTCCTTTTTTACTCTCAGCTTTAAGCTTTAAATAATATCTTTCCGTCTTTTATTGACGTTATCACCGCTAAACTTTCTACTTTTACGCCCATCTCCTCGAGCCTTGCGTGGCCGCCCTGATGTTCCTTTTCTATGGCAGCGCCGAATCCTACGCATTCGGCCCCCGCTTCTCTGACAAGAGTCACAAGGCCGACTCCCGCTTCGCCGGAAGCCAGGAAATCATCTATGATGAGGACTCTGTCTCCCGGGCTCAGATACTGGTGAGCCACCCTGATGGTGGAAACGGTCCCCTTGGTGAACGACTTGACGTCCGCCGTATATGCGTCTTCTATCATGGTGCTGGGTGCAGCCTTTTTTGCAAAGACCAAAGGCAGATCTCCGAGTGCCTCTGCTGCAGTATAGGCCATGGGTATACCCGATGCCTCCAAGGTCAGGACTTTGGTAGGTGCTGCATCTTTGAACAGCCTTGCAAATTCCTCTCCTATGGCCCTGATAAGAGCCACGTCAAGCTAATGGTTGAGGAAGGAATCCACCTTCACGATCTCGCTGCCTATGCAGGTACCGTCCTTTTGTATGCGTTCTTCTAAAAGCTTCATAAACTGCCTTTCTTACTGATAGGATAATTATATCTGAATCATAAAAAAGGTAAAGAAACCAGGCCGATTTAGGAGTCTTAATGTGCCCGGGAATATATGTTCGTTCGCCTTATCGTGAACGATCAAAATATAAAAGGAGCATATTGACCAATATGCTCCATATATTACCAGTTGTCACATTATCTTGAAGATAGAGCCGAGGATTATCTCCAAAGCCACGTCGTTTTTGCCTCCTTCGGGCACTATGATATCGGCCATGGCCTTGTAGGGTTCCACGAACTGAAGGTGCATGGGACGGACAGTCTCGAGGTACTGGGTCACTATGGATTCCAGGCTCCTTCCCCTTTCCGTCATGTCTCTTTCGACCCTCCTTAAGACTCTGACGTCCGCAT
>JAFZSM010000035.1 GCA_017619385.1 Bacillota bacterium | reverse complement strand
TTAGAGTAGGAGGTAGTAGCTCCTACTCTATTTTTTAGTATTGAAAGGAGATCGTTATGACAAGCAAAGAACTGGTCCCCTACAGGACTAAGTTGTTCCGTGATGCAGCCACGTTCAACAAGCCTGACAGGGTGCCGCATCTCTCATTCTTTGTAACATGGAAGATCCTTGACGGGGGATATACCCTGACCGAGGGTTTGAGAGATTATGATATAATGACGAAAGTCATAAGAGAACATCAGGAAAAATATAACTTCGATGCTATTTTCGAACTCGGTGTCAGAAATATAGTTAGGCTCGTCGATCACTTAGGCGGCGGAACTTACATAGTAAGAGATGACGCCATAGAATACAAGGACAATGCCCTTGTGGAACTGGACGAACTCGACGAGTACATGGAAGACCCGACGAAATTCATCTGGGAAAAGGGTATGTGCAAAAAATATCCATCATGGGTAGACGGTACGATATCCGTTGCAGATCTTCAAAAATGCTTCGACGAGCAGAAGATATTCCTGGGGTACTACAAGAACATCCAGAAGATACTCAAGACAGAGTACGGGCTTCCGACATTTACAGCTCAAAGCGTACCCTGTTATCCGGGGATAGACTTCCTTTTCAACTCTCTGCTGGGTATCAAGAACCTATCCGTTGCAATGAGGCGTATGCCTGAAAAGGTCGACAGAGCTGTTGCCGTGACCAACGAGTTCTTCCAGGTGCCCGGTGTCGCCGCTCTCAAAAAGAGAAAAGGCCCTAATCCAAAAGCTTGCTATGACTATGATATAGCTTTGCTCGTTCACACCATCCTCAATGTGAAGCAATTCGACAGATGGCTGTGGCCTGACCTTAAGGATGAACTGGATCTCCTGAATGAAAAGAATATGACCACAAGGCTCTTCATGGAAGGAAGCAGCAAACCCTTCTGGGATCATTTTGCAGATTACAAAAAAGGCATCATCACCATGCATCCTGAGGCAAATGATCCCTTCGAGATGAGGAAGGCTCTTCCGAATTGCGCCATACTCGGAGGTATGCCTGTTGAGCTTCTGGGAAGAGGTACAGCCGAAGAATGCGTGGAAAGAGCAAAGGCTTTGGTCGACGGACTGGGCGGGCTCGACGGAGGTTTCGTCCTTTGCCAGGATAAGATGGGCACATTCAAAAATGACGCCGACCCCGCAAATCTCAAGGCCGTATCCGAGTTCATAGTCGGATACAGAGGATAGGAGGAAAAAACGATGGCAAACGAGAAAAACATCATCACACAGTATCCCGAAGGTCTGGACTATCTTGATAAGCACCTGAACGTTCTCGGACTCCCGAAATTTCTCAAGGGACTGAGAAAAAAGCTCATAAAGAGTTTGATACTGACTTTGGCAAGACAATAGAATCAGTTATAATAAATATATATTTATTTAGGAGGAATCATTTATGGCAAAAGAAAAAGTCAAAAAAGAAAGAAAGGGTACGCTGAAAGTATCACAGATCGTTCTTTACGGCGTATTCGGTATGTTCGTGAATACATTTTATCTGATGTATCTCACGTACAACAGAATTTATTATTTAACAAACATCCTACAGCTAAATGAGGTCCTTTCCGCCGTCGTGGCGACTGCATCGGCTTGGATCAACGTTCTCACGATGATTTTGGCAGGACCGCTGATCGATAAGATCAAGTTCAAAAACGGCAAATACCGCAGTTGGACACTTATCGGAGGTATCCTCATGGTCGTTGCGCTTCCGATGCTGTTCACGAACTGGCATCTGAGCGGTACGGCTGCAGCAGTGGTATACGTTGTGATGTTCGCCATCCAGTCCATTTCCTATAACACCCTGTGGGTCGCTGAAAGAGCCCTTTTAGGACCTATGTCCAAGACCAGCGAGGACGTATCATCACTTGCACTCGCATCCCAGCTCGCATCGGTATTTGGTCTCATCGGATACGGCGCAGTAGATGCGATACTTTCAAAGCTCACTTCCAATACCACGATAATGGGTCTTGTTTACGGCGCTTTGATCTGCCTTGGTACTTTCGGCATGTTTGCAATGACGAAAAAATACGATATCAATCTTGAGTCCGCTCCCGTTGCTCAGGCAGAGGGCGGAAAGGCTCCGTCATTCTTCAAAGCCGCTTCCGGACCTATGATCCCGTTCTGCATCGCCATGATAGCAGCGAACTGTCACAACGGATTCTTTACTGCTATCGTGAAATTCTTCTGTGAGTACAGACTCCACGATGCAGGTGCAGCTTCCATGGTCGCGACCATCACCGGCGTTACGGGCCTGGTAGGTTCGATCATAGCAAAGATATTGATCTCAAAAATAGGAAAGAAGCCGTCTATGTACATCTTCACCATTTTGACAGCTCTTTGCTATATAGCTATCTATTTCGTTCAGGGTAAACCGCTGTTCCTTGCTCTTGTTGCAGGTGTGGGCATCTTCAGCGTTGTGGGATCCTTCCTGTTGGTCATTTTCTCCAACGATATCGCTGACTATGCAGAGATGACCACCGGCGTCGACGGAAGAGCTATGATACAGGCATTCTCCGGTTCTACGATCCGTATAGGTGCGGCTCTTGCCACCACAATCGCTTCCTTCTCTTTGGCAGCTCTCGGAAACGGCGAACAGTCCGTATCTCTTCTTACGTCCTTTGGACCTGCAGTGTTCTGCATACTGTCAGTCCTGGCAATGATATTCTACAAACTTGACGATTCCAAGATCGAATCATTCAGAAAAGAAAAAGCTGAAAGAATAGAAGCCGCAAACGCAGCAAAAACTGAATGATCTATAGTTGATCACAACAACGGACGGGACGCTTTTGAAGCGTCCCGTATTTTTGTTGTATTAAGTAATGAAATATCGTAAAATATCAATATTATGAAGAACATCACAACTTATTACTCCAGCCGTAAGAATATATTTATCTGGCTGGCTGTCCTGGTGAGCCTGGTCTCACTGGTGACGAGATTTTTTGCCTTCGGTGGCGCACGCTCCGATGGCTTCTGGGTGATGGTCGTCTATATGCTTTTCCCGCTAGCAGCAAATCTTATTATTTCTATCCGGCTGCCATGGCGATGCGGGGAAATGTACTATGTGACTGTAGGACCG
>JAFZSM010000034.1 GCA_017619385.1 Bacillota bacterium | reverse complement strand
CACACAAAAAATAGTCACATATGACAAATATGCATTTAAATAATACGCTTTAAACCTTGATTTGTAAACTTGATACATATAGTAATTAATGCTAAAATAGTTTGATTATTTGGGGAAAAAAATACAAATATGAAAAAAATTACAATATACAAGTTCATATCGCTGGTAATTTGCCTGGTTTTATGCCTGGGACTTTTGTCCGGATGCGAATCGTGGAACAATTTCAGGAAGGCTTTCATCGATCCGCCTCAGCCTGAGATCATGACCATAAAGGTCGGGATCCTGGAACCGCAGACCGGAAGACGCAGCTACGACGCCGAAGACGAGATGGCGGGAATGGAACTCGCCCATGAGCTTTTCCCCGAAGCGGGAGGCTACGCCGTAGAACTTCTGTACGAAGATAACAGGTCAAACACCGACATATGCAAGGAAGCTGCCCAGAAGCTGGTGGACAGAGGCTGCGCCGTCATATTGGGAAGCGTTTCAGACACTTTGTCACTCGCGGCGAGCGACGTCATCAATGAAAACAAGATCCCGGCCATAGCCGCCACCAACACGGTGCCCATACTGACTCAGACCAACCCCTATTACCTGAGGGTCAACGTCATAAACAGTTTCGACGCCGAAGGCGCTGCGGAATATGCGTATAAAGAGATAGAAGCAAAGTCCGTGGTAGTGCTCCTTCCCGAAGGCAACGACTACGCCCAGACCAAGGCCGAAGTATTTGAAGAAGCCTTTGTTGATGCGGTGGGCTATGACAGTTTCGAATACTCATACAAGGAGCTTGACGAAGAGACAAACAAGATAGTGGAAAAAAGAGCTATGTCTCCGGCCGTCTACTATATATACATCAACGGCGAAGAGACCCAGGAGAGGATGGACTACGTCTTCGGAGAAATGGACAAGATGGGATGCTACAGTTTTTACTGTCCCTGCGAATCCTCTGCAGCTCTTCCCTGGATAATAGCATCACAAGCCTTCGAATTCCCGACAGAAGAGACTCAGAAAACCGAGCCGCCCAAAGATCTGACCACCATGGGTTACTGGGACGACGCAGGCAACTGGGTTGAAGAGAAAGGCTACTGGGATGACTGGGGCAACTGGGTAAAATGGGTGGAACCCCAGGCCGCGCCTCAGGAAGAGACCGAAGAAAAGTACTTCACCTGGATAGGCACGGATCTTTGGCAAGGCATAGAAGCTGAAGCCTCTTCAAGCTACGGATACTCATCTATGCTCTACAACGTGTGCTACACGCTTAGCTACGACGGAGCCATAAACAACGAAATGGCCGAAGCCTTCCTTGATGCATATCACGCAAAGTACGGCAGCGACGCATCTCCTTCCAGCAATTTCGCTCTGGGATTTGATGCATATCTCCTGGCATACCAGGCCATGTGCAACGTCATAGAAGAAAACAAGAACGCTCCGGTCAAAGAGCAAAGTGCGGAAGAACTCCCTGAAGGAGAAAGCGCAGGAAACAGCATTCCTCTCTTCGATGAAAACAAAGTTTTCAGCAGAGAACTGCTCACAAAAGCACTCTACAGGATAAAGAACCTGGCAGGCGCTACAGGCACCATCACCATGAACGAGAACGGTGATCCCACAAAGGATATCATTATAAAAGCCTTTAACGGCGAAGAATTCGTAACAGTATATACAGCATTTTCCGGAGATACAGAAGGGTCCGGAGAGTAAAGGAGGAAAATCATATGGCAAGCAAAGTTCAGATCGAATCGGTCATTGATCAGATAAGACCGTTTCTCCAAAGAGACGGAGGAGATGTGAAGTTCATCGACTACACACCGGAAAATTACGTAGTGGTAGAACTTCAGGGACACTGTGCAGGATGCCCCCACGCACAGCTCACCATCAAGAACGGTATCGAAAGGATACTCCAGGAGAACTATCCCGAAGTCGCAGGCGTCAAGGCTGTCAACGACATGATGGACGAAGGTCTTTGGTAGACCCATAAAGACTCAGATCAAAAAAGCGTATGTCTTCTCAAGGCATACGCTTTTTCTTTTTTCTTCTCTATTTCTTTTTCTTCGGAACGAATTTGACGGCGTCGCTCACTCCTATGGCAAAGGAGCCTTCAGCTTCCCTTATCTCCTTCCAATGTCCGTCGCAAGGCTCATCCAGTCTTACGCCTTCCTCTATAAGCATCCTGCGGATCTCCTTTCCGTCGATGTCCCTCGGACGGACGTGATCAGTTACTGCCTTGAATGCCGCAAGACCTGCTGCGTGTCCCGTTCCCATGGCAGGACCTATGATCCTCATGGCCCCGTTGGCGTGGAACTCTGCAGAGCAGCATCTGCCCGCACAGAGAAGGTTATCTATCTTTTCGGGCACAAGGCACCTGTAAGGAATATCGCAATAATCCTTGGGATTGGGTCTTACGGGTACTCCCGGCTGCACGCCGAAAGGATGCATCCTGGCATCGCAATGGACTCCTATGTGTTCGTCTTCCGCTATGGCCGAACCCTTAACCTCTTTTACGTGGATGTGCCTTTGGAAGAACCAGTGCTCGCTGGTGGGATGATGGGTATCATACATTTCGGGGAATCTGGCTATGCCGTCTTCGAATTTGGTTCCGAAGGCCACGTCGGTGCTCTTAAGCATATACTCCCCGAATATCCTCCTTGATTCCCTGACGCCCGGCAAAGATCCGAGTCCTATGAGCCTGACGTTCTCATAGCCGGGTACGTATTTTTTCAGAAAAGCGTGGAACTGCTTTATGAGCTGATGCTGCTCAAGGATCTGCCTGCTGATATCGGTGACGTCCGTATTGTGGCAGTAGTAACTGTGAAAAGCAAAGGTCACGAAATCCGCATTGTCCTCAGGAGTATTGGGAAGGACAAGTTTGAAAAATCCTGAGGGTCCTCCCACAAATCTCGAGAGCTCTCCTTTTTCTATGGCCTCCTTTTCCAGCTGCATTATCCAGGGCTCCGGGTCCTTTATGCCCTTTGCTTCCTGCTCCTTTTTCCACTCAGCTTCCGCTTCTTTGTATTTGACGAGGTTTGCTCCCGCCCACCTGGTACCTATGGTGGAAGCGATGTTCAACCCTCCGAACTCCTGTCCTCCGACCTCGAAGGGAACTCCGGAAAGAGCAGCCAGATCTCCGTCGCCCGTGGCGTCGATATATATCTTGGCCTTTACTTCCACATAGCCTCCCTTGGTATAAAAAACAGCCGAAGTGATCTTTTCATCCTCGACCACCGTGTCTATGAGGGTGGAGTCAAAGGTGATCCTTGCTCCCGCTTCATAGAGCAGGTCCTCAAGGACTATCTTTCCGTATTCAGGCTCGAATACGGGGTTGTGATAGCTGACTCCGTCTTTTACAGGGTGGTTATTCAGCTGTCCCATCTCGTCGAGCCTTTGGCAAAACTCGTAGCATATGCCTTCTACGTTGCCGGCCACCGAAGGTACGTAACCGTTGGTGGCAAGGCCGCCTAAGGTGGCGCCCTTTTCAAAAAGTATGGTCCTCATGCCTTTTCTGGAAGCTTCTATGGCTGCTGCGCAGCCGCCTACGCCGCCTCCGACCACGGCTACGTCGCAATACATGGTTTTCGTAATGTTCTGCATTTTACATCTCCAAATCAATTAATGTAATTTCTATTATACTCTCTTTAGAAAAAGAGACAGCCGCAGATTTTTTCCGCAGCCATCTCCTTATATGTTCTTTTTATCACCTGAGGAAGCCGTCGATTATGGCTTTTTCGGCATCCTCTTCGCTAAGTCCCAGGGTGCGCAGTTTCAGGATCTGCTCTCCTGCTATCTTTCCTATGGCAGCTTCGTGGATGAGCTGAGCGTCTTCACTGTTCGCCACAAGCTTGGGACTTGCATCCACCCTTCCGTGTTCGGCAATGATGCCGTCGCATTCGGAATGTCCGTAGCACTTGGTATTGCCTATGATATTTGATTGGTAAGCCTGAAGGGAATTTCCCTTTGCAACGGACCTTGATATGAGGTTCACTCCGGAGTCTTCTCCGTTCAGTTCCACTTCGAACTCAGTCCTCGCCTCTTCCTCTCCGTCTGTGAGTATCCTCTCCCTTATCACCAGGGTCGCCCTTGCATCGAGCTTTGCCTTTGTCTGTCTTAAGGTCTTGTCGACGCCGCCAAGCTGTACCGAATCTATTTCTAGATAGGAATCCTCCTCCTGGAACACTTCCGTCACCGGGTCTATTATCTTGGTAGTCTCGTCTGCACCTGTGCCTATGTGCTTTTCCTCATAAAGGGCATGGGCTCCCTTAGCAAGGAAGAAACGGTGTATGCCGTTGTGCCTTGCCGGTTCTCCCGTGGTCGTATGTATACCGCAGCCTGCCACTATGGTGACGTCTGCCCCTTCGCCCACGTAAAAGTCATTGTACACAAGATCGTCTATGCCCGATACGGTGATGCAGGCAGGGATAAATACTTTTTCGCCTTTTGTGCCGGGTTTTATGTGTATGACAAGTCCCGGACCGTCTTCTTTGCTGTCGATGATAATGTTCTCAGAATCCTGACGTCCGAGACAGCCGCTGTTTGAGCGGATGTTGAAAGCTCCTGAGAGGAGCTCTTCTATATCTGCATCGGATACGACTTTGAGAAGTTCCTTGGTATCATCGTCTATGGGCTTTCTTTCTATCTGGCTCATCAGTTCTCTCCTCCCTTGTTCTTTATGAAGCAATCATCGCAATCCTCGCAGTCCGTCTTGCAAATGAGAGGATACATGATGCTTCTGGGTCCGTGAAGACCCACGGATCCTTCCTGTATCATGACTATCTCGTCAGCGATGGAGAGTATCCTTTCCTGATGGGATATGATGATGAGCGAGCATTTCCTGCTGTCTCTTAATTCTTCGAATACCCTTATGAGGCTGTTGAAGGACCAGAGGTCTATGCCGGCTTCCGGTTCGTCGAACACTATGAGTTTTGATTTTCTCATGAGAACGCTTGCTATCTCTATGCGCTTCATCTCACCGCCGGAAAGGTGGGTGTCCACTTCTCTTCCGAGGTACTCGGCACCGTCCATACCGACCTGAGCCATGACTTCATTCAATTCGTCTTCCGTGGCGACCTCGCCCTTTGCAAGGCAAAGAAGCTCCCTTACGGTTATACCCTTGAACCTTACGGGCTGCTGGAAGGCATAGGATATGCCCAGCCTTGCCCTTTCAGTCGGATCTTTGTCCGTTATATCCTCTCCGTCCAGGAGTATGGCTCCGGAACTTGGGACTTCCACTCCTGCTATCATTTTCGCTATGGTGGTCTTGCCGCCGCCGTTCGGCCCCGTCAGGCATATAAGTTTTCCGTCGGGGATAGTAAGCGAAATATCATCAAGTATCTGTCTTTCGCCCTTCGGCTGAAAATACAAGTTTTTGATCTCTAACATTCTTTCCTCCATAAAAAAGCTGCAGTAGTATTCTACCACAGCTTTGCTTTTTTTCAATGACCTGATTCCGAAGATCAATTACCTGCCGGGGCCTCTGCAGTTTCGGCCTCTTTTGCTGCTGCTTCGAGCCTGGCACAGTCCTCTGCCCAGATATCATTGGCTTCGCCCTTGCCCTTATGGATAATGATCATGGCTGCAATGATGGCGATCTCAATGATCAGAGAAGCGATGGTCCCCTCTATGCCGAAGGCGACGCTGTAAAAGAAGCTGTCTCTTGCGGAGGCCGCCTCGAGCCTGAAGACCGAATACTCAGATACTATGCCGCTGTTGGGAAGGCCGAAGAATATGCTTTGGGAGAAGTTCCATCCCGTATGGAGCAATATGGCGCCCCAGAGGCCGTCGTACTGATATATGAACAGCGACGTTATTATGCCGAATAAAAAGATGTTCAATACTGAAAGGAAGGTCACTCCGGGGTTTGCAAGGTGAAGAGACGCAAACACGAGGGAGTTCCCGATCATGGCGACCAGCGGGCTTTTGTATCTTCTCCTCAGCTTCTGATAGAGATAAGTCCTGTCGGCGAGTTCCTCGGCACCGGACTGTATCATCACCACTAAAAGGAAAGCAAAGAACGGCGCCGGGCTGAATTTGTTGAAGGAAAGGAATATGTCCTTGTGCAGAACGGCAAACAGTATGCAAAGGGCGTTGGAACCGAAGCCCAATAAAAGCCCTGCCATGGCATTTTTAAAGCTGCCTCTTTTAAGACCTCCCAGTATCTTGTGGTTTCTTTTGGGAAGACAGAATAGCACGAACATGAGCCAGATGCCTATGAACATGAAATACATATACATGAACTGGGCAGATCCTTCACTGCCGGTTATCTTAGTGAAAAGGTCTATGGCCGGATATGCTATGACATTGAGATAGCCAAGACCCTGCCCGAAAAAGACCAGCAGGACCGAAAGGATCGCTCCTATGATGAGCAGATCGTACCACTTTTTTGTGGGTCTTAAGAGTGCTAGTATTTTTTCTTTCATGTCTTATAACTCCTCGATTGAAAATCTTCAATGCGATTATACACCTAAAAAAGATCCTGTACCACACCGGGCACAGGATCTTATAAACGTAAACTGTTTTTCCTACATCATGATCTCGCCGTCTTTTGAGAACTTGTTGAAGATCATGAGCGATATGACCGT
>JAFZSM010000033.1 GCA_017619385.1 Bacillota bacterium | reverse complement strand
GGTCAACTTCTCAGATGAAGGCGGGGCTGAACTTAAGGTGCTGCTCTCGGCGGTGAGCGAGATCGTCAATATCAGCGCTGATGCTTTCGTAAAGAACGATCTTGAGGAAGCATACAGGATAGAACCCCTCGAAGATACCATTGACGTACTTTCCGATAAACTTAAATATCATCACATAGACAGGCTGAGAAGGGGCCAATGCACCTTGGAGCACGGATTCATTTTCAACGACCTCGTTACGGATCTTGAAAGAATTTCGGATCACTGTTCCAACATAGGTATAGCTGTCATAGAGAACAGGACCAAGGAGCGTTATGCCCATGAGTATCTGAATGAACTCGAGAAAAAGCATACCCAAAGATTTGACAAATATGTCAAAGAGTACGCCGCAAAATACGCCGTTAAAGACCAGTGACAGGAGGGTTTCATCATGACATATACGATTGACATAGCAGGGCTCAAAAGAGAACTTACCCTGTGCCCCATAGGGGATGATGTGTATATAGGAGCTTTTGTCATCTTCGGTGACGTGGAGATCACTGAGCATGCTGCAAAAGAGCTTTTGAAAAGAGCTCCGGAGTTCGACTATATCATCGCACCGGAAGCAAAAGCCATTCCCCTTGCCTATGAAATGAGTCGCCAGTGCGGAAAGCAATATCTTCTGGCGAGAAAAAAGGCAAAGGCATATATGTCTGAGATCTTTTCCGTGGCTGTAAGATCAATTACCACGGCAGGGGAGCAGACCCTTGTCATAGACAAGTCCGATGCAGATAAGATGAAAGGCAAAAAAGTGCTCATTGTCGATGACGTGATCTCAAGGGGCGAAAGCCTAAGAGCTATGGAAGCTCTCGTGGAGAAGGCGGGCGGCATCATAGCCGCAAAAATGGCAGTCCTTGCCGAGGGAGATTCCATCGGACGTTCCGATATCACCGTTTTGGCCGATCTTCCTCTGTTCAATGCCGACGGAAGTAAAAAAGTAATTTAGCGCTTCTCCCGGCGGGAGAAAAAATGGGTACGACCATAGTGTATAATAAGACCGTAAGCTGAAGCTTTACGGTTTTTTCATAAGGAGGTATGCGATGCTTGGAGCGATAATAGGAGATATTTGCGGGAGTATTTATGAATTCAACAATTGCAAGGACCAGAGCAGCATAGGGCTGTTCGGAAAGGGCTGCTTTCCCACAGACGACAGCGTGATGACGGTAGCTGTGGCTCAGGCTCTGATGGATACGAGGCACAGCAAGGATCTGTCAAGGGATGCGATCATCGATATGATGCACTATTACGGCAAACTGTTTCCCTATGCTGGCTACGGAGGTAGCTTCATGGGCTGGCTGAGAAGGGGCGACAGAAAGCCCTACAACAGCTGGGGCAACGGATCGGCCATGAGAGTGTCATCTGTCGGCTGGCTTTATGACACGTTGGAAGAGACTCTTTTCTTTGCAAAACTGTCTGCAGAGGTGACTCACAACCATCCCGAGGGCATAAAGGGGGCTCAGGCAACGGCCGCTGCTATTTACATGGCAAGGACCGGATGCAGCAAGGAAGAGATAAAGTCATATGTGGAGAAGACCTTCGGATACGATCTTGATTTCAGGCTGGACGATATCAGGGTGGAATATGATTTTGACGTAAGTTGCCAGGGATCTTTGCCTCCGGCGCTGGTCGCATTTTTAGAAAGCACGGACTATGAAGACTCCATAAAAAGGGTGATATCTATAGGAGGCGATTCCGATACCCTTGCAGCCATATGCGGAGGGATAGCAGAAGCCTTTTACGGTATACCCGAATGGATGGAGAAAAAAGCCTTTGAGGTGCTCAGCTATACGGAGGACATGACAGGGTCTTACGAGAACCAGGTCCTTGCCAGTCAGGTGAGAAGGTTCCAAAGAGAAGTCCAGAAGAAATAGATACGGCTTTCAGCGAAAGCAAGCCCTCCGGGGCTTGTTTTTGCGTGCAAGTGAGATTTATATGAGACTGGATGACAAAAATAGGATATAATTAAGTATTAGTATCGATAACAGTTTCGCACAGCGGGAAAGGAATATGCAATGGAATTCAAGGAAGTAATAAAGAACAGATATTCATGCAGAAAGTTTGACAGCCGTCAGGTAGAGGCGGAAAAGCTCGAGGCTGTACTTGAAGCAGGCCGCATAGCACCTACAGCAAAAAACGGCCAGGAGCAGCGTATCTACGTCGTGCAGGGAGAAGAAAATATGGCTAAGATGGACGAGGTCACCCCGTGCCGTTACGGAGCTCCCATGGTCATAGTTGTAGCTTACGATAAGAACAACGTGTTCGTATATCCGGGCGGAAAGAAAGACTCAGGAGCGGAGGATGCGTCCATAGTTGCTACTCATATGATACTTGCAGCAGCCGATGAAGGTCTTGGCAGCTGCTGGCTCAATATGTTCAATGATGAAAAGGCCAGAGAGTTATGCGGTATTCCGGAGAGCGAGGAGATAGTGATGCTCATGGACCTTGGATATGCTGCAGAAGGCATTGAGCCTAACACGAGGCATTTTGAAAAGAAGGATCTGTCCGAGACAGTTACTTACGTTAAATGAAATACTATAAAGAGATAAAGCTTAAAGACGGCAGAGACTGCATACTGAGAAACGCTGAAAGCAGTGATGCGGAAGGAGTTTTGAACAATTTCATCCTGACTCACGGAGAGACAGAGTTCCTCACTTCCTACCCCGATGAATGCACGTTCACGGTGGAAGGCGAAGAGAAGTACATGCAGGCCAAAGCGGACAGCGAAAGAGAAATTGAGATCATCGCTGTAGTAGACGGAAAGATAGTGGGCACTGCAGGTGTAAACAGCCTCGGCGCATATATCAAAGTAAGGCACAGGGCAACTTTCGGTATCAGCGTAGCAAAGGATTATTGGGGCCTTGGTATAGGAAGGGCTCTTACGGAAAGCTGCATAGAATGCGCGAAAAAAGCCGCCTACCTTCAATTGGAACTTGACGTGGTAGCTGCAAACAAAGCGGCGTTCTCCCTTTATGAAAGTGTTGGTTTCATAGAGTTTGGAAGGAATCCAAAAGGTTTTCGTACCCGTTCGGGAGAATGGCAGGAGACTGTCATGATGCGTCTGGAGCTTTAGATGAGGAAAAGCATATTTAAAATATCCATATTGATCGTTACGGGGGTGCTCCTTATGCTCGGTCTTTTCGGCTGTGGAAAACAGAAATACAAACTTGATCTTCCTTTCGGATTCGAATCGAAAAAAGATTCCTATGCTGCGGGAGAAGAGGTAAAGGTGACGTACGGTATCATTGCCACGGACACCGACTACTCCTTCTACAGCGATGCAGACGATGTCAAGAGGGAGTATACGGACAGTGAAGGCTATGTATTCACCTTCATAATGCCGGAAAGAGACGTGACTTTCTGGGTCGAGTCCCGCAACTCCATGGAGTATCTGGATCCTTCAAAGGAATATACGGAAGATGAACTGGCCGGGAAGATAGACGGCGAAAGGATGGTGTTCGACTATTACGACGCCGTAGTGGGCACCGACGGAGGAGACAGATATACGGAACTCGTCCTTTACAGGTGGGAAGAAGACGATCTTCTCCTTGCAAAGTACACCAAAGAGTACGGTGAAGAAGAACTGGTCAGAGTCTGCAGGGTGCCAGTTTCATATCTTTACGACTGCCTGGCAGCCGTAAACAGGAACGGAATGAAGTCCTGGAAGGACGGAGACGGTCTTGACGGCATGGTATACGTGGTCAGATTCAAAAACGGAAATGATTATATGAGGATCAGCTCCGAAGACATGCCGGAAGGCGGTACAAAGGCTTTTGCCGAGATAAAAACAGTTCTTGATGAAGCCTGGTCTTTTTACGGTCCCAAAGGGGCTTATCCCCTTGATCCCGGTGTGGGTATAATAGACGATCCCGTCATTGAAGAAGAAGAGAAATGAAAAAGCTTTACGTCGCACTGATACCGCTCATGCTGGCCTTGCTTTTTACGGCCTGTGCAGCTGAAAAAGAAGATAAGACCGAAGCGGAGGAAACAGAGGTAATAAAAGTGGAATACATTCAGATAAGCCAGGAAGAGGCTAAAAGGATAATGGACAGCGAAGAGGATATCGTCATTCTGGACGTAAGGGAACAGGATGAGTATGACGAAAGTCATATTCCCGGTGCTGTTTTGCTGCCTTATACGAGGGTGGATGAGCTTGCGGAGGAGATGCTTCCTGACAAAAACAAGACCATACTCGTTTACTGCAGATCGGGAAGAAGGAGCAAAGTAGCGGCAACTTCCCTCGCGAATCTCGGATATACCGACGTGAGGGAGTTCGGCGGTATCATAGACTGGCCCTACGAAGTGACAGGAAATGATCAGTAGGATAAAGAAGTACATAGCACTGCTGCTGGTTTTAGTCCTTGCTCTGTCCGTTACGGGCTGCAAAAAAAGCGGCTCCGGAGGTGACGACCAGGGCCAGAGCGGCAAGACTTATGAACAGTATTACGGTACATACAAACTGAAGAGCATAGGCGGAGAAGTCTTTGAAGGCTATTCGACCAATACCATAGAGGCTACGGTGGCTAAGCTCAGGATGGAAGGCACTCTGGGCGTGTTCGTCATAGGAGAGGAAAGCTATGCAGACTATGACGGTAAACACATAGAGCTGAAGTTCGAGGAGCAAAACGGAGCGTATTATGCCCGGGAAAATGCCGACGTGGCTTCCCTTTTCGGATCAGGCGCCCTCATATACAGCGACGGAGACACACTGACCATCGAGTGCTCCAATGTCAAAGCAGTCTACAGCTATGAGAACGTGAGCAGGTATAACATAGATCCGTCCAGATACTACGGTACTTTTGTGTTCAAGAGCATAAGAGATGCCTCTGACGAAGCTATGAACTGGAAGGATCTTTCCGAAGATCCGTATAATTACAGTCTGAAAAAAGACTCGAAGATCGTGCTTGGAGAGACGTGCTTGGCGCCGGACTATATATATGACGGAAGTCCCGTGAAAAGCTGCGAGATGGATTACGAGGCCATGGTGCTCACGTTGATCACAGAATACGACGAAAAGGCTTACCTGCCCGTGGTGTTCACGGAACAGGGGATGCAGATACTTGAGAATCCTAACTACTTCCTTCTTGTAAAGGAGCAGTAAGAAATATTAAGGCAAGGAACGATATGTATTATTTGATCAAAGAAACGCTTGTAGAATGTGATGCTTCCGAGATATTCTCGGGAGCGCCTTATGTTGCCGTTCTCACAGCTGAAGAGTGGAAGCAGGGAAGAGATAAGTTTTCCATGGGCATAGACATGGAGACGGGATTTTCCTCTGTCGCCGTGACCAAGGCTGTGGTCAATTACGACTCTCTTACAGGCATCATTTCAGTGCCGAGGATGGGCTATGACGATCATGAATCAGGGGCTTTCAGGTTTGCCCTTGATGAACACGGCATAGTATTCATAGACGAAGGACAGCTGGCCCTTCACCTGACGGAGAACATAGCGTCCACCAAGAAATGGAGGATGCCCAGCCTTGAGCGTTTTCTTTATGATTTCCTTGAGCATATCATAGACCCGGATCTTGAAAGACTGGGGTCCATAGAACTGGAGCTTGAGAAGCTTGAAAAGGAGATACTGGAAGGCGATTCGGAAAAGGCGCTGCCAACGCTCAATGAGATAAGGGGCAACCTTCTCGATATGGATCTTCACTACGGGCAGCTCATGGACCTGGGGCAGGAACTTGAGGAAAACGAGAACGATTTCTTCGCCCAGGAGAATCTCAGATACTTCAATATGTTCACTGTCAGAGCCGGGAGGCTCAGCGATATGGTGAAGAACTTAAGGGACTATGCCGTGCAGCTGAGAGACCTGATCCAGACAAGGGTGGACGTGAAACAAAACAGGATAATGACTCTCCTTACGGTGGTGACCACCATATTTGCGCCTCTTACCCTGCTTACAGGCTGGTACGGCATGAACTTCAGGCATATGCCTGAGCTCGAGTACAAGTGGAGCTATCCGGCGGTCCTTCTCGTATCCATAGCTATAAGCGTTGGCTGCATCATATATTTCAAAAAGAAAAAGTGGATGTGAGCAAAACTCAGTGAAAAAAACAGGGAAGAAAAAAACATATATAGCTGTTATTGCGATAATCCTGGCGGCGGCATGCATTGCCGCCATCTTTATATATCACCGCTTACACAAAAACGAGGGCATAGTGCTTCCCAGGGCTGTTACGGAAGAAGACCTTCTCTTTTTCGTCTTTGATCAGGGTCAGGGGCAATCTGTGTTCATCTCCATGGGAGATATGCAGATACTCATAGACGGCGGACCCTATGTGAACGGGGGAAGCCTTCCTGAAAAGATGAGGCCTTACGTTCCCGACGGGATAATCGAGTACGTCATAGCCACCCATTGCCACGAAGATCACGTAGGCGGCCTTCAGTACGTATATGAGGCCTTCGACGTGGAACACACCATATACGGAGACAGAGCAGAAGACCAGGGGTATTTCTGGTACTTTGAAAATGCAGTGAATGTAGACGGCGGCACCTACGAAGAAGACAGCGATATGACCATAGCCCTGGAGAACGGCGCCACACTGGAGATATACGATATAGAGGACGGCAACGAAAATTCCAATGACAATTCCGTTGTCACATATCTTAAATACGGAAAAACGAGCTTTCTATCCATGGGAGACCTGGAATGGGATATGGAAGAAAGGCTCCTTGAGTACGATCTCGAACCTACGGTGATGGTTGCGGCTCACCACGGCAGCTATACTTCAAACAGCATACTTGAAGAGCTGAAACCCGGATTCTTCATAATCTCCGCCGGGAAGAAAAATGAAAACAACCAGCCGCACAGGAGCGTTCTTTGGAATGCGGTGAAGTATACCAAGGGAAAGAACGTGTACGGCACATGGAGGTCTGGGGATATAGTGTTCATTTCCAATGGCAGGGGAGTATCCACAAACCTTTCGAGATGGGACAGGCTGACCGTTGACGATGCGGGAGCGATCAGGTAGAAGAAGTCATACATTTTCTTGTAGCAAGGAATTCCTTGGTATATAATTGAAGCGATATGGGATCTAAATTATACGGGTCTATGCGTCCCTACGAGATGTACAGCGAACGTTGGTACAGCGTAGACAAGAGGAGAAAAGCTCTATACACGCAGCAGGATCTTTCAGAAGTAAAAAAACTACTGAGGGATTTTGGTGTTGCCAAGACTGAGATGATCCCTCCGGAACAGGTCAAAACTTACGGACAACTCCACAGATGGAAATGGAACCTTATCACGAGGGTTCTGTCTGACTGATAATAGGGACCCGCTGCATCGGCAGCGGGTTTTTTGCAAGGAATAGGAATGGACAAAAGCAATCTCAGGGTCATATCAAAGCTGATGCTCAAGCTGATGCCTATACAGATACTGCTTGCAGCGGTATCTGCTGTGAACAATATAGTGACCAGCTATTTTGCCAGCAACTATATAGGGATAAGCGCCATGAGTGCAGTGGGTCTTTACAGTCCCATCAGCATGCTGATGGGGGCTCTCAGCACCCTGTTTGCAGGAGGCTGCGCCATAATCTGCGGTAAGTATCTGGGGAGGAATGAGAACGACAAGATCCAGAACTTCATGTCACTGGATCTTATAATATCTTCTATCACCGCAGCTTTATTCATCGCCTTTTTCGTGATAGTAGGCACCTTCGATCTCACCTGGATCTTCACCAATGATCCAGCCATAAAGCCCGTGTTCAGCAGGTACATACTCTGGCAGGCGCTTGGCGTTCTTCCCTTCATGCTGGGAAACCAGCTGGCTCCGTTCCTGGCCATGGAGAACAGAAGCAAACGCACCCTTGCGGCAAGCCTTGCATTTATCATCGCAAATCTTGTTTTCGATGATCTTTTCATAAAGGTCTTCAAGCTCGAAGAACTGGGACTGGCCCTTGCTTCGTCCCTGGGGCTTTGGGTGTTTTTCCTGGTCGAAGCTCAATATTTCACGACCAAAAGATCCATGCTTAAGCTGCGCGTCAGATCCCTTGATTGGAAGGATCTTAGCCCGATATTCGTCATAGGTTTCCCGGGTGCCGCCAGTTATCTTTATCAGACGGCCAGGGGACTCATACTGAACGGACTTCTGGAAGTGCATTCGGGCAGCATGGGGATATCAGCCTATGCCGCTACAAATAACTTCATGGGACTGTTCTGGGCCGTACCTTCGGGAATGCTGGCAGTTTCAAGGCTAGTGATGAGTGTGAGCCTGGGAGAGGAAGACAGGCAGTCTCTTGTGGACGTCATGAGGGTCATGTTCAGAAGATTCATTCCCATAGTAATTGCCATGAACGTGTTCATTGCGCTGTGCGCCCATCCATTTACATGGCTGTTCTTCAAAGATACTTCCATGCCGGCTTACGGTATGATGGTCTCAGGACTTCGCATCATTCCCTGGTGTATGTCCTTCTCTGTCATATACATGCATTTCGCATGTTACGGGCAGGCGATCGAAAGACACTTATACGTCAACGTTCTCGCCTTTTTAGACGGTGTGGCTTGTGTGGCCGGCTTTACCGCTCTTCTCATAGGATCTTTGGGAATAGACGCAGTATATGTTTCCAATATCATGAACGGACTGGTGACGACGCTGGTCATCATAGGATATGCCTGGATAAAGAAAAAAAGATTCCCGAAGGATGCCGAGGATCTGATGGTGGTCCCGGAAAACTTCGGAGCAGCGGAAGAGGACAGGATAGATATAAGCATAAGGACAAAAGAAGAGGTCGTATCTTTGTCTGACAAGATACGGGATTTTTGTACTTCAAAAGGCATAGACAAAAAACGCTCATACTACGCAGCTCTTGCCCTTGAAGAAATGGCCGGCAATATAGTGGAACACGGTTTTGAAAAGGATAGCAGGAAACATTCCATCGATGTGCGTGTGGTTTACAAGGACGGAGATGTCATATTGAGGATAAAAGATGACTGCATCCCCTTCGATCCGGGGGAGAGAACGCAAATATCGGCTAACGACGATATAACTAAGAATATAGGTATCAGGATGGTCTACAGTCTGATGAAGGAAATAGATTATCAGAATATACTCGGCCTGAATGTGCTTACGATCAAGATATAGGGCATATGATAGATTTCAATAATCTCGGTATGTACAGAGAGAATAACCGCATAGAAGCTAAAAGAGCGCTGGGAGGACTTCCGAAAAGCATATGGGAGACCTACTCAGCCTTTTGTAATACCTTAGGCGGCATCATCCTCCTCGGCGTTATCGAAAGGTCAGACAAATCTTTTGAAGCAGTGGACCTGCCCGATCCCGATGAGCTTATCTCTGAATTCTGGGCCCTTGTGAACGACCCGAAGAAGGTCAGCGCCAATATTCTGTCTCCGGATGACGTTTATCATCTGGATCTGGATGGGAAAGACATAGTCGTCATAAACGTTCCGAGAGCTGAGAAAAAATACAGGCCCGTATACATAGACGGCAGCGTTGCAAACACATACAGGCGCAGCGGTGAGGGAGACTATAAATGTACTCCCGACGAATACAGAGCAATGGTCGTCGAGGCTTCGGATGAAACGGAAGAGATGTCTAAACTTGTAGATTATCTCACAGACCATCCTTCAGGGGGCAGATCGTCTGATTTTGAAGAGTTTTTGGACAGGGACAGGAGTTTTGTCCGGGAACTCATCTCTGAAATGCATGAAAAGCAGATAATTGAAGCAGTCGGGACTGATATAAACAGAAAATACAGACTTAAAAGGTAGCAAAAGCGGCGCGCATTTCTTTACGAAATGCTATTTTTTCTTGCTGTTAATAATTATACTATGTGTGAATAATTAATATATATGCATGATTATGAATAAGGTAAAATATTGACCGAAGGGCGAAATTTGTATATAATATAAGGGAGTTAAGATTCCCTAAATATTCCCATCTATGTTTTTCAGAGGTGCGCCATGTCTATGTTCAGAGAAAAAGAACTTCAGCTTCTCAACAAGTATTACCGCAGCGGCAAGACGGAGTGCGTTTTGGTCTATGGTCACAGAAGGATTGGAAAAACAAGCCTTATCAACGAATTCGCAACCGGAAAAAGAGTTGTTTATTTCGCTGCAGCCAAAGCAAATGCCAGCGACAATCTCAAGATCCTTTCAAAAGCCATAGCAGAATACGGCAATCAAAAACTGGAAACTGTTGAAGAATTTTCCACTTTTGATGCTGCTTTTGACGCTGTGACAGATCTCGCAAAAAAGAACAAGTCTGTGTTTATAATCAGGAATCTTGAATATTTATGCGATGCAGATGAAACTTTGCCTGCAAAACTCAAAAAATATCTCGCAAATGATTGGAAAGACACAAGACTCGTCCTTATTCTCTGTGAATCGTCAGTCAGCTTCATCAAAAAGGAAGTTCTGGGTAGCAAATGCGTACTCGCAAAGAGCATTACCGAAAAGATAAAATTGGAACCGCTCAATTACAGAGAGTCTGCGGAATTCCATACGGATCTTTCCGCTGAAGACAATGCTTTCATTTACGGTATAACGGGAGGTATTCCGTATTACATAGAAAAGCTCAGCGCAAGGAGGAGGGTTAAAAGTTCGCTCATCACAAATCTCTTCGACAGAAATTCCTATCTTTATGAAGAGCCGGGCAATTTGCTGAGAAGGGAATTAAGAGAGCCTGCCGAATACAATACCGTATTGACTGCCATGGCAGAGGGCTGCGAGAAACAGGGAGAGATAGCAGCTGCCGCGGGAATGGAAACGTCCCAGTGCAACAAGTATCTTAAAGTCCTCATGGATATGGAGATAGTAGAGAAGGTGGATCCCGTTATATGGAAATCAAAAAGGAGCGGCAGGTACAGGATATCCGACAGCCTTTTCCGCTTCTGGTATACCTTCGTTCCGAGGAACATCTCCGCTGTTTACTCGGGCCGTATGGAAAATGTGTACGATGATGTGGTGGGACCTTATGTGAACGATTTCGTGGAGCCTGTCTTTGCCAATATGTGCAGGACGTGGCTTTGGAACCACATGGAGGATCTTCCCTTCAAGCTTTCAGAAATAGGTGAGTGGTGGAGAACGGATCCCGATTCAAAAGAGGATGTAAGTCTGGATGTGCTGGGCATAGGTCCCAAGGTAAAGAAATGCCGCAGTTACATTATCGGTTCCTGTAGCTACGGAGATGAAAAAGTCGGTGCGGACGAACTTGAATCAATGAAGGAGAAAGCAAAGGCCTTTGCCTTTGATGACGACATCTGCGTTTATTATATATTCTCAAAATCCGGATTCTCAAGAGATCTCAAGGAAGAAGAAAACAAGGGCAACGTAAAACTCGTCACCCTTGAAGATCTGTTTTTCTGAAATACTTAAAAATTTTATAAAGCATCGGAGGAGCAGTCCTCCGGTGTTTTTTTAGTAGAGCTGAGCCACTATTTCGACACACTTGTCGATGCCGAGTTCACCGCTGTCGAGGCAAAGATGATAATTCCTCGCTTCACCCCATTTCATGTCGGTATAGAAACGGTAGTAGGCGTCTCTTCTCTTGTCTTTGTCTTTGATGCGCTGTTCGGGCGTTTCATCCGTTTCACCGTATTCTTCCACTATGCGTTTCGCTCTTTTTTCAAGGCTCGCATGGACGAATACCGTGAGGCAATCTGCCTTATCCTTGAGAACGTAGTCCGCGCAGCGTCCGACTATGACGCAGGAACCTTTTTCTGCGAGTTCGGTAATGATCCTGCTTTGGATGTTCCAGATCTTGTCCTGATTCGTCAGACCGTTGGTCCTGTCGGAAAGTATGGTGGATATCCATCCTCCGGATGCATATTCCCCCTCCTCCTTGATGTATTCTTCCGCATAACCGCTCTCTTCCGCGATCTTTTGCACGAGTTCTGCATCGTAGCATGGGATCCCGAGCTTTTCTGCAACTTTCTTTCCTACGGTACGTCCGCCGCTTCCGAATTCACGGCTGATGGTTATTATCCTGTTTGACATAGCTAAATACCTCTCATTCAACTATGATGCCTTTGGGGCATCGTTCCTGATGTATATATTATCATAACTTTCCGGAAAAATGTATGATATAATATGCGTCAAAGATGTAAATTAATGACAATATTTTGAGGATAGGAAAAATGACGTTCGAAGAAGCGAAAAAACTGAATGAAACCATGATAACGGAAGAGCATCTTCTTCTCCATGCGCTCAACGTCTGCTATGCCATGGGAGCTATGGCAAAGCATTTCGGTGAGGACGCAGATCACTGGAAGGCCATAGGTATACTTCACGATTACGATTATGAAAAATATCCTGAAGAACATCTGCAGCACACAAAGGAGCCTCTGCTCGCTGCGGGAGTGCCGGAAGAAGACGTGAGAGCCATACTCAGCCACGGCTACGGACACTGCAATGATGTGGAACCCCTCACGGACCTCGAGAAAAGCCTCTATACCGTAGATGAACTTACCGGCATCATACAGGCCTGCGCCAGGATGAGACCCAAAGGGATAACAGATCTTGAGATCAAGAGCTTCATGAAGAAGTTCAAAGATAAAAAATTTGCCGCAAAATGCGACAGAGACCTTATAATAAACGGGTGTGCTATGCTCGGCATGGAAGTGAAAGACGTGGCCGAGATCTGCATAGAAGGAATGAAGGAGCACGCTGAAGAACTTCAGCTGCTCGGAACGGAAGGATAGATAAACAATGAGTGAAAATCAAAAAACATCAAGCGCATGGAAATGGGTCGCCGTCATAGCGTTGCTGCTTCTTGTCTGCGTAGCAGTGCTGTACGGAACAGGAAAGATCAGCTGGAATCCGTCAAAAGGATCATCGGATGAACCTGCGCAGGAAAAGCCTTTGAATCTTTGGACAGAAGGATCCGCTGCAAAAGCTGAGCTTTTGGAATACGTTGCCGCTGTAACGGATCCCAATGGCAAGGACTACATACCGCCTGAAGACCGTATAGCAGTCTTCGATCTAGACGGAACTCTCTTTTGCGAAACAGACCCCGAGTATTTCGACTATATGCTTCTTGTCCACAGGGTCCTGGAAGACCCCGATTACAAGGATAAGGCCAGCGATTTCGAAAAGGACGTCGCAAACAAGATAGTCGGTCAGATCGAAACGGGAATAGTCGTATCGGGACTCGAGATAGACCACGGAAGAGCCGTAGCATCATCATTCTCCGGTATGACCGTTGATGAGTTCAACGAATACATCCAGGAATTCAAAAAACAGCCCATGCCCGGTTTTGAAGGTATGACCAGGGGCGAAAGCTTTTACAAGCCCATGCTCCAGGTGGTCGAATATCTTCAGGCCAACGGATTTAAGGTATACGTAGTCAGCGGTACAGACAGATTCATAGTAAGAGGCATAGTATATGATTCTCCTTTATGCGTACCGCCGTGGCAGATAATAGGATCCGATGAGAGCCTTGTCGCAAGGGACCAGGCCGGTGAAGACGGACTCAACTACGTATTCGACGATGACGACGTACTCATCTTTGGAGGAAACTTCATCATCAAGAACCTCAAGATGAACAAAGTCACTGTCATCATGCAGGAAATAGGCCAGCAGCCGGTGCTTTCCTTTGGCAACAGCACAGGAGATTCCAGCATGGCCGAGTTCGTGACCAGCAGCAACCCCTACAGAAGTCTTGCTTTCATGCTCTGCTGCGACGACCTTGAAAGAGAGTACGGAAACGAGGAGAAGGCAAACAAGATGTACGGACTTTGTGAAGAGTTCGACTGGGTGCCCGTCTCCATGAAGAACGATTGGATCACCATCTACGGAGAAGGTGTCACGAAGAAATAATGGACATTGTAGGTTCTTTTGTCAAAACCGCCTTCTGAAAACCGTACAATTGTATAGAATCACAAATTTTTGTGGACGACCAACATTTAGTGGTCGTCCATTTTTGACTATGATACAATTAAAGTATCAAATAGCAGCCATATTTTGTTTGCTGCAAGTGTTTTTTTCTTTTATTACTCATTATCTTTACAAGAAGGGAGGACTCTTTATGCAGTTCAAAAAGACTTATTCACCCTACAAGATCGGTAATCTCGAGGTAAAGAACAGACTCATTGTCCCGGCCATGGACTCCGGCGTATTCGATCAGAAGGGCTTTGTTTATCAGCCCACACTTGATTATTACGGAGCCCGTGCAGCAGGCGGATTCGGCCTCGTCATCATCGAGATCACTGCAGTTGAACCCACCGGAGTAGGCATGCCCTGCGAACCGGCAGGCTGGACTGATGAATGTATCCCCGGCATGACAGAACTGGCAAAGGTTATCCACGATAACGGAGCAAAGACCATAGTGCAGCTCCACCACGCAGGACGCGAGACAGTATCGCTGCTGGCAGGAAAGGTCGTTGCGCCTTCATCGGTACCGTGCCCAACGAACCGTGAGACACCTCATGAATTCACAACCCAGGAAGTATATGAACTCATCCAGCATTACGTAGACGCAGCAGTCCGTATGCAAAAGGCAGGTTTTGACGGAGTAGAGATCCACGCATCCCACGGATACATGGGAGGACAGTTCCTGTCCCCGAGATCCAACAAGCGTGTGGACGAATTCGGCGGCGGCCTCGACGGGCGCGCTCTGTTCATGAAGCTGGTCGTAGAAGGCATCAAGAAGGCCTGTGGACCTGACTTTGTCGTCACTGCAAGACTCTCTTCAAAGGAGAACAGAATAGGCGGCCTTGAGATGGAAGAGACGGTTGTATACGCATCCATGCTCGAAGAGTACGGATATGACGCCCTCCACATCTCCGCAGGTACATATGAGACCTGGGAGACCATAGTTCCGCCCACCGCATGGCAGTCTGGATGGAACCTTTCAAGTGCAAAGCGCATAAAGGACGCAGTGGATATCCCGGTATTCTCCGTAGGACTTTTCCACGATCCGTTCACCATCGAGACGGCTCTTCGCCGCGGAGACTGCGACGCTATCTCACTTGGACGCCAGTCCATAGCAGATCCCGCATTCCCCAAGAAAGCAGAAGAAGGCGAACTCGAGGATATCATCCCCTGCATTGGCTGCACCCAGCGCTGCATGGAGTTCAACTATCCTGAGAACCTGATGCCGGGAGACTGGGGCGTAGGATGTATGTACAATCCTCAGTCCAGCCACAGAGCCGACCGTATGCTTACCAAGACAGAAGCTCCCAAGAACGTAGTCGTAGTCGGCGCAGGCCCCGGAGGAATGACAGCCGCATGGATGTCCGCATTCCGCGGTCACAAGGTAACGCTCCTTGAAAAGAATGACAGGCTCCAGGCAGGCGGACAGCTCCGCATAGGAGCATATCCTCCGTTCAAACAGCCCCTCACCCGTGAGATCCGCTACATGCTCCACATGTGCGAAAAGAACGGCGTGGATATGCGCTGGAACACAGAAGCTACACCTGAGCTCATCAAGGAACTCAAGCCCGACGTACTCATCATGGCGACAGGCGCATCTCCCTTAGTGCCCAATATCAAAGGTCTCAAGGAAACAGGCGTAGTCCTCGCAAACGACGTGCTCCTCGGAAGCCCCGTACTCCAGCAGAGCGCTCTTATCATAGGCGGAGGCGAAGTCGGTGCAGAGACCGCAGAGTACGCCACGGATTATTGCAAGAGAGTAGCCATCGTCGAAATGCTTCCCGAGATCGTTCCGACCCTCTACCTCACGGTAAGGAATGCGATGCTTTCCAGAATGAAGGAAGAGGAGATCGAGATCCACACCTCCACAAAGGTCCTCGAGTTCATCCCCGGCGGCGTCGTCGCCGAAAAGGACGGACAGGAGATAAGGCTCGACGGATTCGATACTGTGATACTGGCTCTCGGTTCAAAGCCCTATGTGCCCTTCGAGGCCGAAGGCCTTGCCGAAAAGGTATACACCATCGGAGACGCAGATGCCGTCAAGGATGCCAAGTGGGCTATCTACAAGGCCTATCGTACGGCAATGGAGATCTAGATCCTTTAAAGAACTGTAGAATGCAATGTGATCCCGGAGCTTTTGCTCCGGGATTTTTTGTTAACACAGGGCAATCGTTGGGTGTATAATATATATGAACAGGTTTGATCTAAAGATCGTTTCAAATACAGTGATATATACACAGGAGGTATATGAATGGCAGAGACAATCAGTTTTGAAAAGGCAAAGGAAGTCATAAGAGATCTTACAGGCCAGGCAGAGGAGATGCTAAACGATCCTTCAAAGGTGGAAGAGATGCTCCAGAGGCTCGAGGCAAGGATGAAGGCAGTCCCCACCATAGGAGAGTCCCTATCCATGCTTCCTCTCATGATCTCCATGATCAGAGCATATATCCGCAAGGAATATACAGCTGTTCCGCCAAAGACCATAGCCAGCATGCTGGGATCGGTGCTCTATCTTCTGATCAGCAAGGATCTCATTCCTGACAAGACTCCGATCATCGGGCTCATCGACGACATCGCCATCGGCGGAGTTGCACTAAAGCTCAATGAACAGGAGCTGAACGCATATTCTCAGTGGAGAATAGACAACGGCCTCGCATAGAGAAGATCAAAGCGTAAGACTTTAAAAAATCAGCCGCAGCAATGTGGCTGTTTTTTCTTGTTTTTAAAAAAAAAAAGGAAAGCCAAGGTCTCCTGTTGTATATGTGTCCTGCGCCGCCTTTTGGCGCAGGGTAAAAGGAAGGGGGATAAGAGAATGAGAGAAGATGTTTTCACAGAAGAGATCGACGTTTTTGCAGACGAAGAAAAGGGGGAAGAAAATTACAGCGAAACTGCAGAAGAAAACATTGAAGTCGACGATTCGGTAAAGGCCTATCTTAAAGAGATAGGACAGGTGCCGCTCCTTACTCTTGAAGAAGAGCAAGAGCTCGGCAAAAGAGCAGCAGAGGGAGACGAGGAGGCAAAAAAACAGCTCTGCGAAGCTAATTTAAGACTTGTAGTGTCCATCGCGAAAAGGTACGGAAATACGGGCCTTGCGCTCCTTGACCTCATACAGGAGGGGAATATAGGGCTGTTAAGGGCGGTGGAAAAATTCGATTATTCCAGGGGATATAAGTTCTCGACTTATGCCACCTGGTGGATACGCCAGGCTGTCACAAGAGCCATAGCGGACAAGGCGCGGGGAATCAGGATCCCCGTACACGTGGTGGAGAGCATAAACAAACAGGTAAAGGCGACCAGAAAGCTCTATCAGGAGCTCGGGAGAGAACCTTCTCCCGAAGAACTGGCAGAAGAACTGGACACTTCCGTTGAGGAGGTGATTAAAATCGCAAAACTCATGCCCGACACCATTTCACTGGAAAAGCCCGTAGGAGATGAGGAGGATTCCGTCATCGGAGATTTCATCCCAGCAGACCCCGATCAAAGACCTGATGCGACGGTCGAAAGGGAGATGCTCAAAGAGATCCTGGAAGAGTCCATGTCGGTACTTACCGAAAGGGAAAGAAAGGTATTGTCTTTGCGCTACGGCCTTGAAGACGACAGGGCGAGAACTCTGGAAGAAGTGGGGCAGTATTTCGGAGTGACAAGGGAGAGAGTGCGTCAGATCGAATACAAAGCGATCAAAAAACTCAGCCGTGAAAAACGGCGCGAAAAGCTGGAAGGATATATCTAGAAGCAGTTTTGGGCGGGAGAGATCCCGCCCTTTTTTTGCTAAAAGTCTTTTTTACCCAGCTCTTAAATGGTACAATATGCATATACGGACATTCTAACTGAGTACAGAACCTTCCTTTTATTTTCCGGTAATATTCGGTTCTGCATAGTCCGCATTTCGCATGCATGGATCAAGGCTCCGGAGCCCGGCTTCGGATATTTTGAACGTGCATGTGATGTTACGGCGGATGTCCCGCCGTTTTTTGTTTTTCGGAGGACAAAATGAGTAGATACAGAAAAAACCTTCTGGAGCAGCTGAGGCTTTGTGTGATCAAAGAAGAAAGCGCAAAGCTTGATGATGGTGCGCTGGTAAAAGCCATGAGCGTGAATGAAGAGCTAAAGCAGCTAGGCTACTGCCTAAGCGCAGATGAAGTCATAAAGCTGGCGAGGTCTGCATCGGTTGACAGCTTTTACAAAGACTTCGTTTCCATGCTCAGCGAAGTAAAGGCCAAGCCCATGTACCCCGATTTCCCATCCCAGGTCATGGCCATGGACGAGGCCCGGTTCCGCTTTCATCAGCTGGTCCACTACCAGAGCACTTACGGTGTTGAAGAGATAGCCAGGTGGTTCGGTCAGGACCATATGGTGCAAAGAGGCTGGATGCCGGAAGTGGAAGATACAGAAAAGACCGCAAAGGACGATGCGCTCCTCGATGCCAAGATCATTCACCTCATAGACGAAAAGGCCGAGTACGTTCTTCCTTTGGAAAAGCTTCTTAAGAAACCCGAAAAGATAACTCTGCAGGAGACCGAGATAGTAAGGGAGGCG
>JAFZSM010000032.1 GCA_017619385.1 Bacillota bacterium | reverse complement strand
AGAGGCAGCAGCGTCGTCGCAAGAGTGGATGAGATAGGAAGGGATGTAGATCAGATAAACCTGGTCAACGGCAGGATGCCTCAGAAAAACGATGAGATAGCCCTGCTCTATGCCAGCGTCTACCCGTCGGCCTATCCCATTGGGAGCAAACTGAATCTTTATCTTGAAAACGGCGACCTGTCGGAGTCACTTGCGGTGTGCGAGTACACTGTGGTCGGCTTTGTTGAGTCTCCCACCTATATATCGAAGGCCTTGGGGTCCAGCAATCTGGACAACATGGAACTTGACATGGTCCTCTATGTGCCGGCCGGGAACTTTCTTCAGGATTATTACACCACCGTCTATCTGACCTTGGACGGAGCTTCGAAATACGTCTCGTACACCGATGAATATGATGAGTACATCGAAGACAAAAAGGCAGATATAGAAAACTTCGCAGCCGTTCAGCAGGAATTCAGAAAGGCCAAGATCCTGGACGAGTACGAAGAGGAACTGGCAAAGGGCGAAGCCGAGTTCGAGGAAAAGAAAGCCGAAGGGCAAAAGAAGCTCGAAGATGCAAAAAAGCAGCTTGATGATGCAAATATAAAGCTGATCCTCGCCGAAATGCAGATAGACAGCAACCAGGCGACCATCAACGCATCAAGAGTTACCCTCGAGGAGTCTGAAAAGAAACTTGCCGAGAACGAAAAGCTTGTAAATGACGCCGTAAAAGCCGTGGAGGACGCTGACTCCGAAGGCAGGAGTTTTGACGAGATCTATGAGCAGGTCTCGGCGCTTTACAACGTCTACGTAGTTCTTGAGACCGTGGAGAGCTCGTCAGGCAGCGAAGATATGCCAAGCGCCGCGAGCCTCATAGAAGAGAATGCATCCATAAGGAGACAGATAGATGAGAACAATGCGCAGATAGTTGAGTATGAGGAGCAGCTGGCAGCCCTCGATCCCGAGTCTCCGGATTACGAGTCGGAGAGCGCAGCCATAAACGGAGAGATCGCTTTGCTCAGGATCGAGAACAACTCTCTCGAATCAAGATACAACAACAATCATGCCATGATAGCGGCTATCCAGGGAGCAGGCGGAGTCGATTACAGCGGCAGCGCAAGGGATATGATGGACAGGATAGACGAGGCTGCAGGGGGATCCATAAAAGACACCTATGCCCAACTTTCGGCTCTCAATGAGGCTAAGAACAAGGTGGAAGACGGCAGAGCAAAGCTCGAAGAAGGCAAGGCGGAACTCGAAGCCGGACAGCAGCAGCTCTACAGCTATCAATACACTGTCTCAGAGTCCAGAAAAGAATATGAAAAGGGCCTCAAAGAATATGAAGACGGACTTTATGAGTTCAACACCGAGATAGAAAAGGCCGAAGCGGATCTAAAAAAAGCAAGGCAGGAGCTGGACGAACTACCCGATGCATCCTGGATGATACTGGACCGCGGCAGCCACTATTCAAGCTATATGTACAGGGCAAGCGCAGACCAGATGGGCACTATAGGCATAGCTATGCCCGTACTTTTCTTCCTTGTGGCAGCCCTTGTCTCCATGACCACCATGACCAGGCTCATAGATGAGCAAAGAGGTCAGATAGGCATATTCAGGGCTCTTGGTTTTTCCAACGGCGATATAGTATCCAAGTATGTCATATATTCGCTGCTTGCCAGCCTTTCTGGCAGCGTGTTCGGCGTGGTCATCGGACTTGCCATATTCCCAACGGTCATATATAACACCTGGAGGCTCATGTACATACTTCCTCCCATGAAACTGGTGATCAGCATACCTATACTGCTCATCTGCGTTTTCTCGTTCAGCCTGCTTCTCATGGGCATCAGCACCATGGTAGTTATGAGGACCTTAAGGGAGATGCCGTCCCAGCTCATGAGACCGAAAGCTCCGAAGAACGCCAAACCCGTATTCCTTGAAAAGATCCACTTTATTTGGAACAGGCTTTCCTTTACGTCCAAGATCACCGCAAGGAACATCATAAGGTACAAGTCAAGGTTCTTTATGACCGTCATAGGCGTGGCCGGCTGCGCAGGGCTGTTGGTGGTAGGCTGGGGCATCAAGGATTCCATAGGAGATATCATAAACGTGCAGTTCGGACGTATATTCGACTACGACTATACCATCAATATCGAAGATGACAGGAATCTGGATGAGTTCGTTGAGGTACTTGAGGAGAACATGGACAACAAGTATGTGGCACCTGTCATGTCATACATGTCCAAGCTCTATGGAGGAAAAAACGACGACCAGACCATGACCGTCTACGTCGTCGACGCAAGAAAAGCCGTGGGTGTCCTGGGCCTTAAGAAACCGGGAGGAAAAACGGATATCTCTTTGGGCAACGGCGGCGTCATAGTGTCGGAGAAGTTTGCTGATACGAACAAGATCAAAAAAGGGGACACCATCACCATAGAGTCAAAACTGGGTGTAAAAGCCCAGGTGGTAGTTTCCGATATATGCGAGATGTATTTCCAGCATTACATATTCATATCGGAGGTGTATTACCGGAATGTCTTCGGAGAAAACGTCCACCCCACGGAGATCGCGGTATCGACAGTGGACGGAGAGACCATGATAAACGATGCGAAGAAGATCGACGGTTTCGTCTCGGCGGTGGATTTCTCAGCCCTCATAAACACCTTCCAGAACATGATCAACGCCCTTGATTTCATCATACTGGTCATAATACTCACGGCCGGCGCCTTGGCCTTTGTCGTGCTCATAAACCTGACACAGGTCAACATCTCGGAAAGGCTCAGGGAGATAGCGACTCTCAAGGTTTTGGGATTCAGGGAAGGGGAGGTCAATTCGTACCTTTTCAAGGAGATATTCCTTCTGTCAGTCATAGGCGCGGCCTTGGGTATGCCTCTGGGCGTTCTTGAACACCATTTCATCATGGGCATCATAGATATGGATATGGTCAGGTTCGGCAACAACATTTACCTTTTGAGTTTCGTATATGCCTTCCTCATAACCATAGCCTTCACCATAATAGTGCTGCAGCTTACGAAAAAGCCCTTGAAACAGATACAGATGGTAGAATCCCTCAAATCGGTGGAATGAAGCAAAAAGGCTCCGGATCCCCGGGGCCTTTATCATGCTCTGTGTCCGCCTATCTGGCTGTTTCTGTCTTTGGCCGTGGCTGCCTCCTGGAGATTCGTGCCTTTTAATATGGCGTTTTTTCCGAACTTTTCTTTTATCTTGAGTATGGTCTCCTGTTCTTTCTTTTCAAGAGCCAGCTCTTCTTCTTTTTTCTTTTCTTCTTTTTCCCTCGCAGCGTAGTCCGTGAACATATCGAGCTGCTCTTCTACGGGTTTTTTCTTTAGGCTTTCGGGATCCACGACTTTGTTCGCAACCACGTACATCCTTCTGACCAGAAGGTTTTCATCCACTATCCTGTCGTAAAGGGTCATGACTGCTTCGCATATCTCCCTGGTGGAAGAGGTGTATCCGCTAAGGTTTATGCTTCCGTGAGCGCTTTTGGGGGCGAGCATGCCGTAGTAGTTCTTTTCCACAGGGCCCTTGTATTTTTCCATGATCTTGGGATCTTTCAGGTTCGACGTGTCGTATCCCACGGTCAGCACCATCTGATTAGTCACCAGCTTTTTAGCCACAAGGTCAAGGACCAGAAGGTCTGCCATCTCCTGTACCACTATCCTGGCTTCGCTGAATGTGTAGGCGTAGCTTAAGACCTGGCCTGAACTTATGCTGTTGTTTTCCGAGTGGTAGCTCTTTATATCCGCTATGGAGCAGGGCTCCCAGCCCCAGGCGTGGTCTATGAGAAGCTCGGCATTTATGCCGAAGAGCTTGTAGAGAAGGTCTTCGTTGTGAAAGTCGGATGGCTTTCCTATGGAGCATCTGGCTATGTCGCCCATGGTGTAAAGACCGTGGCTTTCAAGGCGCCTTGCGTAGCCTTTCCCCACTCTCCAGAAATCGGTAAGGGGTCTGTGGTCCCAGAGGAGCCTTCTGTAGCTCATCTCATCGAGCTGCGCTATCCTGACTCCGTCCTTGTCTGCCGGCATGTGTTTTGCCACTATGTCCATGGCTATCTTGCAAAGGTACATGTTGGTGCCTATGCCTGCGGTGGCCGTTATTCCTGTTTCTTTCAATACTGCCCTTACCAGCATCATGGTGAACTCGTGGGCATCTACATGATAAAAGTCCAGATATTTCGTGGCGTCTATGAAGACTTCGTCGATGGAGTAGACGTGTATGTCCTCTGGAGCGACGAACTTAAGATACATCTGATATATCTTAGTGCTTATCTCCATATACTTGTGCATCTGAGGCCTTGCCACCACGTAGTCCACCTCAAGAGAGGGGTCCTCATTCAGCTCGGATGCTATATATGATTTTCCGCTGAAAGTCCTTCCCGGGGCCTTGGACTGCCTGTAGGCGTTGACTTCCTTGATCCTTTGGACGACCTCAAATAGCCTTGCTCTTCCCCCGATGCCGTAAGTCTTAAGGGAGGGGGATACGGCAAGGCATATGGTCTTTTCCGTCCTTGAAAGATCCGCCACCACAAGGTTGGTGTCCAAGGGATCAAGACCTCTTTGGACACATTCGGCGGACGCATAAAAGGATTTTAAGTCTATGGCCACGTATGTCTTTTCCATACCTTAATTATATATCAATTTCATCTCCTGCGCAAAACATATGTTCGCCGGGGAAATTTGTTTTTTGCCCTTTTGTCCTTTTCATCAAATTGTGATACAGTATATACGTAGAAGTATCGCTGTCATTGATGATGCGGGGGCTTAATAGAATGAAAAAAACAGTGATCAGAATGGCAAAAAAGGTAAGGACTAAAGAAGAAATAAGAAAAGCGGCAAGAAAGAGATGGCTCATAGCTCTTTCCGTACTGCTGTGTATCATACTCCTGATCTTTTTTATAGACAGGGTATTCAATCAGCTTCTGATAAGATATGTCAGATCCTTTGAACCTGTGGACTACTCAGGAGTAGAAAGAACGCTTCCCGAGTACGACGAAGAACTGGGCCACTACTGCTTTTCCGACGAGAAGGGGCTCAAGATAATGCTGCTCACGGATATACACCTGGGCGGAGGCCGGTGGAGCTGGAAAACAGACAGAAAAGCCGTATATGAGATCATAAGCATGCTGCAGGTCGTAAAACCGGACCTTGTCATCATGAACGGCGACAACACTTTTGCCTGTCCGGGACCTGTGTACAACGGAGGAGGCACCTTGAACAACAGAATGGCTGCCAGAGTGCTCACGGAGCTTTTCGAACACGAAGGCGTATACTTCACCACCGTGTTCGGCAATCACGATTCGGAAGTTTTCGACTATTTCTCAAGGGAAAAACTCGGAAAGTATTACGAAAGCGAGAAGTTCACATACAGTATCTACAGATCGGAGTATTCCGATGAAGACGCTGAGATCCCCAGCGTGACGAACCAGATCATAGCCTTAAAGAACGGAGACGGAGAGGTAAACAAACTGCTCCTTCTTCTGGACAGCAACGCCTATGTGGACAGGAGCATCAAGTCAGTACTTGACTGGAGCTACGATACGATCCATCAGGCTCAGGTGGACTGGGCAAAGGACGAGATCAGAAAGATCTCAGACAAAGAAGGCTACCCAGGAAGGACCTGCATAGACACTCTTGCTTTCATGCACATACCTCCCGGAGAATTCCAGGAAGCTTATCAGGATCTTGAAAGAAACGGTTTTAACGACACTGAGAATACGGAATATATCACAGGTGTGTGGGATGAAAAGATAGATGATACTTTGGGCATACGCGTCTGGTTCGGCGGCTGCACCAGGTTCACCGACGCTCCTACGGAAGCCGATACTTTCTTTGAGACCTTAGGTCCCGAAGGAGTAGGAGCCCTTGAGGCCGTGTTCTGCGGCCACGACCACACGAACAACGTGGCGGTCAGATTCATGGGAGTTTCCCTCATCTACGGCATGTCCATGGACAATACAGCTTATGACGACATAGCCCTTTCAGGACTTCAGAGAGGCTGCACCATCATAGAGGTGGATAATGACGGTACCATGACCTGGGAGTACAAGAACGCTTACACAGATCTGGGCGTTGATGCTGACAAATTCATGGACGTATACCTCGATCATTACTATTACGAAAATTACGTTCCTAAGTATTGATATATAGTTTTCACCGGATACTGAGGTCCCTCGTTATCCGGTTTTCAACAGAAAAAAAGAAAGAGAAAAAGCATAATGAAAACCGTCGACCTTGAATATTGCGGGATCAAGGATGCATCCCTGGTCCTGAGGAACCCTTCCTATGAAGAACTGTACAGATTCGAGACAGATCCCTTTCTTGAGGGATATGAAAGAGCTGTGCTGACTGAGCTTGGTGCGCTCAATGTATTTACCGGTGAATTCACGGGAAGGTCTCCGAAGGATAAGTACATAGTCATGGACGAAAACTCCAAAGATACGGTGTGGTGGACGAGCCCGGGCTATGAAAACGACAATCACCCCATGACAGAGGAGACCTGGGAAAAGGTCCTTGGCATTGCCAAAGAGCAGCTTTCAGGGAAAAGGCTTTACGTCATGGATGCCTACTGCGGAGCGAACAAAGACACCCGCATGTCGGTGCGCTTCATCATGGAAGTGGCCTGGCAGGCTCATTTCGTCAAGAATATGTTCATTCGGCCCTCCGAAGAAGAACTCAGCGCTTTTGTCCCCGATTTCACCGTATACTGCGCTTCCAAAGCACAAGTAAAGGACTATGAAGCTCTGGGCCTTCACTCCTCAACCTGCGTAGCCTTCAACATCAGCAGCAGGGAGCAGGTCATACTCAACACCTGGTACGGAGGGGAGATGAAAAAAGGTCTCTTCTCCATGATGAATTACTATCTGCCCTTAAAGGGCATCGCTTCCATGCACTGCTCTGCAAACACGGACCTTGAAGGGAAGAACACGGCCGTATTCTTCGGCCTTTCCGGAACAGGCAAGACCACCCTTTCCACGGATCCTAAAAGGCTTCTTGTGGGAGACGACGAACACGGATGGGATGACGAAGGCATATTCAACTTCGAGGGAGGTTGCTATGCAAAGGTCATAAATCTCGACAAGGATTCGGAACCCGATATATATAACGCCATAAGAAGAGACGCTCTCCTTGAGAACGTCACGGTGGATGAAAAGGGAAAGCTCGATTTCACGGATAAAAGCGTCACCGAAAACACGAGAGTATCCTATCCTATCTACCACATCGAGAATATAGTCAGGCCTGTATCTTCGGCCCCGCCTGCAAAGAGCGTCATATTCCTCTCAGCGGATGCCTTCGGAGTGCTGCCTCCTGTTTCCGTGCTCAGCCCTGAGCAGACCGAGTACTATTTCCTTTCCGGATTCACTGCAAAACTGGCAGGGACTGAAAGAGGTATCACCGAACCCGTGCCCACATTTTCAGCATGCTTCGGTCAGGCCTTCCTTGAACTGCACCCTGTAAAATACGCAGAGGAACTGGTCAAGAGGATGAAGGAGAGCGGAGCCAAAGCTTACCTTGTGAACACAGGATGGAACGGCAGCGGAAAGCGCATTTCCATCAAGGACACAAGGGGCATAATAGACGCCATACTCAGCGGAGAAGCGGAAAAAGCCGAAACTTTCACCATACCTTACTTCGGACTGTCGGTGCCGAAAAGACTCAGCGGCGTAGACGAAAAGATTATGGATCCCAGGGACACCTACGAAGACCCCGCAGAGTGGGATGAAAAGGCCCGGGACCTGGCGGAAAGATTCGTACTTAATTTCAGAAAATACGAAAGCAATGAAAAATGCAAAAAGCTGGTCTCTGCAGGACCGCGCCTCGGAATGAAAAAAACTGTCAGGCAGTTTCTTGTCGGTATGATACTGCTGGTCCTCTCCGTAATATTGCTTTTGTCAGGTATATTTACGGCAAGTCCTTTGCTTTTGGCCGTCGCGGTGCTTATGTCGATGCCTGCGATCTACCTTGCAGTCAAAGGACATGTAGGAATAACCAGCGTGTGATGCATCGCTACAATTGCAGAAATGATTTTTGTTTATTATTACTATTTTAAAATACAAATGTCCATGATATAATCGACATGCTAATTTTTTGAATAATGCTCATCAAGAGTGACGGAGGGACAGGCCCTATGAAGTCCGGCAACCAGGCAATATGCCAAGGTGCCAAATCCTGCAGAGCGATCTGAGAGATGAGGAACTACCGGTCATACCATACCTCGCTCTCGAAGCGAGGTATTTTAGCACTACCTGGAAGGAGTTTTTATGGAAGAGAAGGATAAAGCTGTTCAAGTGTCGAAGGTGCCGCTTATCGATAAGATAGCCTACGGTTTCGGAGGGCTGTTCAAGACGGGGCTGGGCGCATACATCGCCACATATTACTGGATGTATTTCCTTACGGATATCGCAGGAGTGCCCACGCTGCTTGCAGCCACGGCAAAGACGGCCATCACAGCCATCAAGCTCATCGAGATGTCCCTTACCGGTGTGCTCATCGACAGCACCAATTTCAAATCAGGCAGATACCGCACATGGATACTCATAGGAGACATCGCGCTCTTCATAACCAGCGGTCTTCTGTTCTTAAGATACACCTATTCGCAGCCGCTGACCTATGTCATAGTGCTGCTCGTGATCTATGCGGTCAACATTTTCGGATACAATGTATCATGGACCTCAACAAGAGCCTTGGTAGGTCTCATGGCGACCAATACCGAAGATTCCGTAGGCCTTGCGGCAGCAGCCACCGTAGGAAGCCATGCTGCAGGCATTGTGTACGGAGTCATCCTTGCCTTCGCCCTCGGTACTTTTGAAGGCAACTACAACCAGTACATGTACGCCGCATATCTCATGGGCCTCATCTACATCATAGGCACCATAGTCATGCGCCGCCTGGCCACAAAATATGAGCTCAAAGGTGACGTTCAGTACAAGGCCGCAAAGAAGGACAAAGTGCCCTTGAAAGACATGCTGGTCGTCCTTCAGGGTTCCGGCAAGTGGCTCTTCGTTTCATCTGCCATAATGAACATCGCATCGGGCATGCAGGGCGTGCTTCTCGTATATTACACAAAGTATGTCCTCAACAACCCCAGGATGCTGGAGATAGGCGTTACAGCAAGTTCCATTTCCGCTGTAGTGGCCGCCATCATTTCTCCTAAGCTTTGCGCCAGGTTCTCAAAGAAGGGCGTGTTTATCTTCGCCATGTTCTCAGGAGCATTGACTTACGCCGCATATTATTTCATCGGTTCCAACGGTTACCTGTATATACTCATCAGGGTCATATACCAGCTTTGCGCCACGCCTGTAGCCACAGCCATGGTATCCATGGCCAACGACGTGGCAGATCAAAAGGAGATGGAAGGCCACAAGTCAGCCAAGGCTTTCTCCCAGTCCATGATAGGAGTGACTATCAGGATAGGTTCTCTCATCTCCACTGCAGCTGCATCTTTTGGCCTTGCAGCCATAGGATATACTGCGGGAGCAGAAGTCACGCCAGAGATACTCAAAGCCATCATCCTCATGATGTCATTGGTGCCTGCGGTGGCTTACGTCATAAGCGGACTCCTCATCATGCTCTACAGGCTCGATGAGAAGCAGATAGATGCATACAGAAAATCAAAAATCAATTCTCAGGAAAAAGAAGGCGATAAAAAATGAAAAGACTGTTTACATCCGAATCAGTAACAGAAGGACATCCCGATAAGATCTGCGACCAGATCTCCGATGCCATTTTAGACGACGCTCTTCGCCAGGATCCTCTGAGCAGGGTCGCAGCAGAGACCTTCGTCACAACGGGCCAGTGCTTCATCATAGGAGAGATCACGACCAGCGGATTCCTTGATTTTCAGGCCATAGCAAGAAAAGTCATAGGCGATATAGGTTACACTAAGCCCGAATACGGTTTTGATACTTCCTGCGGAATCATGAGCGCCATAGATGCCCAGTCTCCGGACATAGCCATGGGTGTGGACCAGGACGGTGCAGGAGACCAGGGGATCATGTTCGGCTATGCCTGCAGGGATACAAAGGAGCTTATGCCCGTAACCATAGCCTCTGCTCACAAGCTGGCTCAAAGGCTTGCTAAGGTCAGAAAGGACGGCACCATAGGATACCTTCGTCCCGACGGAAAGACCCAGGTCACCGTTGAGTTCGATGATTTAGGAAGACCTGTCAGGATAGATACGGTGCTCATCTCAGCCCAGCACGATCCGGACGTTTCTCAGGAGCAGATAAAAGAAGACCTCATAAAACACGTCATACTCCCGGTCATTCCGGAAGGCCTGCTCGATGACGATACGAAATTCCTTGTAAATCCCACAGGCAGATTCGTCATAGGCGGACCTATGGGTGACACGGGACTTACAGGAAGAAAGATCATAGTCGACACCTACGGCGGAGTGGCTCCCCACGGCGGCGGAGCATTTTCCGGGAAAGACCCCACAAAGGTGGACAGATCGGCAGCCTATGCTGCAAGATATGCTGCAAAGAACGTGGTGGCGGCAGGCCTCGCCGATAAGTGCCTCATACAGCTTGCCTATGCCATAGGCGTAGCAGAGCCCGTATCGATCATGGTAAATACCGAAGGAACGGGAAAGATGGCTGACGAAAAACTGGCCGATCTTGTGGCTGAGAAGTTCGATTTCAGGCCTAAGGCTATCATCGAAAGACTGGACCTTCGCAAGCCCATCTATCAGAAGACCGCAGCTTACGGTCATTTCGGAAGAGAAGACCAGGGCTTCAGCTGGGAAAAGACAGACATTCAGTTCTAGCGCAAGAAATCTTTTCCAAGTTTGTCTTGAATCAAAGACCATCAAGGTATACAATATCATCAAGTAAATACAGAGATCTGTTTCAGGGCGGGGCGAAATTCCCCACTGGCGGTAAAGGGCGAAAAGCCACGAGTCCGCGAGCCGAAAGCTGAGCCGGTCAGATCCCGGCACCAACGGTCACAGTCCGGATGAAAGAAACCATCATATTTTGGTGTACCAGGCCCCGGAGCATTTGTCTCCGGGGTTTTTATGACCTAAGGCAGATCCCGTCAGGCGATCGGAAGGAGGGATCTTAAAATGAGCGATCGATCAAAACAGAGTCTTTTCAACACAAAGACATTAGCGACTTTGGGTATGCTTTGCGCCATAGCATTCGTGGCAAAGCTCATATCCAACGTCCTCCCCATGGTGGCAGGCTTTTTGTCCTTTGACCTTAAAGACGTCATCATAGTCATAGCAGGTTTCATATTCGGACCACTTGCAGCCCTTTTCATCACCGTCATAGTCTCCCTTGTTGAGATGGTGACCATCAGCTCCACAGGGCTCATAGGCTTCGTCATGAACGTCATCCAGAGCACCGCCTTTGCATGCACGGCGGCTGCATTCTATCAGAAGAACAGGAACATGAAAGGCGCGATCACAGGACTCATCGCCGGAGTCCTTTCCGCAACGGCCATCATGATACTTTGGAACTGGCTCATTACGCCCCTTTACATGGGTGTTCCGAGAGAGATGGTAGTCAAGATGCTGGTGCCCACATTCCTGCCTTTCAACCTGGTAAAGGGAGGTCTCAATGCCACTCTTGCCATGCTCCTTTACAAACCCATAGTCACAACGCTCAGAAAGGCAAAGCTGGTTCCGCCTTCATCTTCCGGTTCAGGACATGTGAAGATAGGTATAGCCATTGCATCATTCGTACTTTTGGTGAGCTTCGTGCTCCTGGCCCTTGTCCTTGCAAAGGTCATATAGGGATTTGTATGTGTTTTAACTGAAGACTTGGGACTTCGCACTTTTGCGAAGTCCTTTTCTATGGTAAAATATGTTGTTTTGGATTTGCTTGCATTCTGCCGGTAAACCGGCTCATCACATATCGAAAGGATGTATCAATGGGAATACTAAGCAGTGTCTTTGGAGACCTTAACTCCAGAGAACTCAAAAAGATCGAAAAAATAGCAAACGAAGTCGAAAGCTATCAGGACACCATGGCCGCTTTGAGCGATGAATCTTTGAAGGCCAAGACTCCTGAATTCAAAGAAAGATTGAGAAACGGGGAAAGTCTCGACGATATTCTTCCGGAAGCCTTTGCAGTCTGCAGAGAAGCAGCCTGGAGAGTCCTCAAGATGAAACACTTCCACGTTCAGATCATAGGCGGCATAGTCCTCCATCAGGGAAACATAGCCGAAATGAAGACAGGTGAAGGAAAGACCCTCGTAGCTACCCTTCCCGTATATCTCAATGCGCTGGAAGGAAAGGGCGTCCACGTGGTCACGGTCAACGATTACCTGGCCCAAAGAGATGCGGACTGGATGGGACAGGTCTACAGGTGGCTGGGTCTTACGGTAGGCTGCGTCATCCACGACGTGGAAAGCTCCGACAGAAAGGCTGCATATAATGCGGACATAACATACGGTACGAACAACGAGTTCGGTTTCGATTACTTAAGGGACAACATGGCCATCTATGCCGAGCAGCAGATGCAAAGGGAACTGAACTACGCCATAGTGGACGAGGTCGACTCCATACTCATAGACGAAGCCAGGACTCCCCTCATCATCTCCGGTCAGGGTGAAAAATCTAACGACCTTTATTACACTGCGGACAAGTTCGTAAGGACCCTCGAAAGGGGAGAACACGTAAAGGAAGGCGACCCCCGTTTCGGAGGAACGGACTATACCACAGGAGACTACACAGTAGACGAAAAGGACAAGACCTGCGCTCTTACGGAAGAAGGTATAGCCAAGTGCGAACGCTACTTTAAAATAGACAACTTCTCGGATCCCGAGAACATGGATATAAACCACCACGTCAATATCGCTCTTAAGGCCCACGCCATAATGAAGAGGGATATCGACTATATCGAGCACGACGGCGAGATCGTCATAGTCGACGAGTTCACGGGCCGTCTCATGTTCGGAAGAAGGTATTCCGACGGACTCCACCAGGCTATCGAGGCAAAGGAAGGCATCAAGGTCAGAAACGAGAGCAAGACTCTCGCCACCATCACTCTTCAGAACTACTTCAGGATTTACAAAAAGCTTGCCGGTATGACAGGTACAGCCAAGACCGAAGAAGATGAGTTCACCGAGATCTACAACATGAACGTCATAGTCATTCCCACCAACAAACCGGTCATCAGGAATGACATGGAAGACAGCGTGTATGCAAACCAGAAGGCCAAGTTCAAGGCCATAGTCAACGAGATAGTGGCAAGGCACGAGACGGGCCAGCCCATACTGGTAGGTACCATTTCGGTGGAAAAGTCCGAGATGCTCTCCGAGATGCTAAGGAAAAGAGGCGTTCCCCACAACGTGCTGAACGCCAAGCATCATATGAGAGAGGCTGAGATAGTAGCCCAGGCAGGACGCTTCGGTGCCGTCACCATAGCCACCAACATGGCAGGCCGTGGTACGGATATCATCCTGGGCGGAAAGTTCGACGATCCTCTTACGGAAATAAACGAAGCAGAAGAAGAGCTGGTGTCAGGCGGCGCCAGTGTCAGGCGCTTCCTGGAAGAAAAATATGCGGATAAGATAAGCCAGCTTGAAAAAGAGCATAAAGCTGAGCACGACAAGGTAGTCGCAGCAGGCGGCCTTCATATCATAGGCACCGAGCGCCACGAAGCAAGACGTATAGACAATCAGCTCAGAGGCCGCGCCGGACGTCAGGGAGACCCCGGTTCGTCCCAGTTCTTCGTAGCCCTTGACGACGACCTCATGAGGCTCTTCGGAGGCGAGAGGATACAGATGATCATGGACAGGTTCGGCCTTACAGACGAACCCCTTGAAGCCGGCATGCTCTCAAAGACCATAGAAAACGCCCAGAAGAAGGTCGAGGGAAAGAACTACGGAATACGTAAGTACGTGCTCCAGTACGACGACGTCATGAACCGCCAGAGGACCATCATCTACGATGAGAGGAACAGGGTCCTTCACGGCGAGAACTTAAGAGACCACATCGTATCCATGATAAAAGACGTGGCTCTTGACGACGCCGACTGCGAAGATCTCTTAAGGCAGTATGAGGCCAAGGAGAGGGAGATAGGCGAGGAGAGGATGAGAGAGATCGAAAGAGTCCTGCTCCTTCGCATAGTAGATACAAAGTGGATGGATCATATCGACGCCATGGATCAGCTCAAGACCGGTATAGGCTTAAGGTCCCTCGGCCAGCAGGATCCCGCTCAGGCCTACGCCAACGAAGGTTTTGACATGTTCGAGGACATGCTCAACTCCATCAGGGAAGACATGGTCAAGTACGTGCTCTCCATTACCTTGGAGACTAACGCCGAGAGAAAGCAGGTCATACGCATAGGATCCGCTTCAAAGGAAGATTCCAAGTCCTCGCTTGACGAAGGAAAACCAAGAAGAGTCGCCAACATGCCTAAAGCAGCCCCTGCTGAAAACAGAGAATCAAGGCAGACTCCCATAAGGGTGGAGAAAAAACCCGGAAGAAACGATCCCTGTCCCTGCGGCAGCGGAAAGAAATACAAGAACTGTCACGGAAAGAACGTTTAGGTAAGCAACATGGTAGAAATATCGAAACTCACGGAGACTCTGGGGAAACTCAGAGACTCCCTTTGACATCAAAGGCATTAAAGAAAGAATAGAGGAACTGAGCAAAGAGGTCGAGACCGAAGGCTTCTGGGACGACCTTGAAAGGGCTCAGAAGACTCTTCAGGAAAAAAAGAGCCTTGAAAACAGGCTCGCCTCCTTTGAAGAGTGCGAAGGGCTGCTGGAGGATGTGGAGCTTGCAAGTTCCATGTCGGAAGATCCCGATATGGCAAGGGAAGCCGATGAAAAGTCCCATGAGCTTGAAAAAAAGCTTGAAGCCATAGAGATAAGCCTCCTTCTCAACGGAGAATACGACAAGCAAAACGCCATACTCTCCATACATCCGGGAGCCGGAGGCCTTGAGTCCCAGGACTGGGCCGACATGCTCTTCCGCATGTACACAAGGTATGCCAACGATCACGGCTTCAAGGTGACTCTTCTCGACATACAGCCTGACCCGGAAGCCGGTATAAAGTCGGCAGAGCTCCTCATAGAGGGTGAAAACGCCTACGGCTATCTTAAAAGCGAAAGGGGAGTCCACAGGCTCGTAAGGCTCTCTCCGTATAACGCAAACAACAAAAGGCAGACATCCTTTGCATCGGTGGATATAACACCGGACATAGGAGAGAACGTGGAAGTCAATATAGCCGACGAGGACTTAAGGATAGATACCTACAGATCCAGCGGAGCCGGCGGCCAGCACGTAAACAAAACGGACTCAGCAGTCAGGATCACCCACATACCCACGGGCATAGTGGTGACCTGCCAGAACGAAAGGTCACAGACCCAGAACAAGGCCTTCGCCATGCGTGTCCTTTACGGCAAGCTCCTCGCCCTTGCAAAGGAGCAGCACATGGAGAAGATATCTGACCTTAAGGGGAACTTTTCACAGATATCCTTCGGCAGCCAGATAAGGAATTACGTATTCCAGCCCTATACCCTGGTAAAGGATACGAGGACCGGAGTCGAAACGGGAAACATAAACGCAGTGATGGACGGAGACCTCGATATGTTCATAAACGCATATCTTGCCGGTCTTCAAAAGGGAGAAATATGAAAAAATACAGAGCAGTGCTGTTCGATTTTGACGGAACACTCATCGATACCAACGGATATATAGTGGACTCATGGAAATACGCTTCCGAAAAGATCTTCGGAAAGATGGTCTTCGACGTAAGTTATCTGGCGACTCATTTCGGTACGCCCTTGGAGTTCGCCGTGGAGGAGACCATAAAGCACTATAACATAGAAGGTTACAGCGTAGAAGAACTCTGCGCTCTGTACAGGGAATACCAGAAGGAAAATCCCACCAAGATAGGAGTACCCTTCGAAGGTATAACAGAGCTTTTAAAAGAGCTTAAAGAAAAGGGAATAAAGGTCGGTGTCGTGACTTCAAGAACGAAACCTACCACCATCGCCGCTCTGGAGCTCAATGAGATAGACAAATACTTCGACGTCATAATAGCGGTGGAGGATACACAGATCCACAAGCCCCTTCCTGAGCCTGCTCTCATTTGCTGCAGCAGGATGGGCGTGGATCCCGAAGATGCTCTCATGGTTGGAGACAGCAAATGGGACATAGCCTGCGGAAACAACGCAGGATGCGGCAGCGCCCTTGTTGCATGGTCCTTTGCACAGAAAGCCGAGGGGCTCGAGGGCGTGGAAAAGCCCGATTACGTCATAGAAAAGGCTGAGGAGATTTTAAAGCTCTGCGCTATTTAATACTGTTTTAAAGAATGGTATAATGGCTTTGCAAATATCGGTTCAGATATCGGTCTTTTAGGGCCGGAGTATATATTACAGGAGGATATATAAATGGGTTTGTTTGATAAAAAAGAATGCTCTGTCTGCGGAAAACAGATAGGAATGCTGGGAAACAGAAAACTCGAAGACGGCAATCTCTGCAAGGACTGCGCTTCCAAGCTTTCTCCTTTCTTCACAGGCAGGAGAAGATCCACGGTGGCTGACATCAAAGAGCAGCTTGCATACCGCGAGGAGAACAAGAGAAATCTGTCATCTCTCATGCCCACCCTTACCATCAACGGTGAAAAGAACGTATATATCGACGAGGCAAAGGGCAAGTTCGTAGTAACGTCCAGCAGCAACTGGCGCGACGCCAACCCCGATATCATAGACTACTCCATGGTATACAAGGCGGAAGTCAACGTCGAAGAAGACAAAGAGGAGAGAATGGACAAGGATGCAGACGGCAAGGAAGTATCCTTCGACCCGCCCCAGTACGATTTCAGCTATACCTTCAAGGTGAAGTTCCTCGTGAACCACCCATTCTTCGATGATTTCGAGTTCAAACTTAACAAAGAGACCATCGATTCTCCGGAATCGGAGCTCTTCAAAGCATATGAGGACAAGGCGAGACTGCTTCTTCGCACCATCACGGGTACTCCTCTCATGATAAACCACGAGCCTTTCGAGTATCTGCCTCCCGAAGAGGTCCTTCCCGAAGGTTACTGGAGATGCGAGTGCGGCACGCTGAACAACACGAAGTTCTGCACCAACTGCGGCAAGGAAAGACCCTCCGCAAGCGGAGCTGTCAAGTTCTGTCCCAACTGCGGCACAGAGCTCAACGGCGCCAAGTTCTGCCCCAACTGCGGAACCAAGATCGGCTGAAAAAAATGCTTTAGGCTTAAGCAGAGTCTCCCAAAGGGACTCTGCTTTTTTGTTGCCCTTCATAGGCCAAAATGGTTGATAAGGGCTATATGTTAGTGGTAATATTAAGTGTTATAAATATTGGTGAAATACAGGTGTTTCAAGGATGCTCAGAGTAGCTGCGATTTTAGGTAAACTGGATTCCGGCGGGAAGAAAAGTCTCGTCATGGAATATTACAGACATATAGACAGAGAAAAAGTTCAATTCGATTTCATATGCGATGCCGATTCCCAGGCCATACCCTACGAGGAGATAGAGTCCATGGGCGGCAGAGTATACGTCATACGCCCTTATCAAAAGATATTCGGCAACATGGCTGATATACGAAGGCTCTGCAAAGAGAACAGGTATCCGGTCATGCATGCATACAACAGCACCATGAATCTCTTCCCCATGTTCATTGCAAAGACGACCGGAGTTCCCGTCAGGATCTCCGAGAGCCTTTCTATGGCTCACGAAGGTGATTGGAAGACGAAGATCAAAAAGATCTTAAGGCCCATGTCAAAGTGCTTTGCCAACTACTACATGTCCTGCGGCCGGGACTGCGGCAGATGGCAGTTCGGAGACGAGCTTTTTGATGGCGGCAGAGTTGATGTGTTCAAGACTGTTATCGACACTTCCGCCCATGAGTTCGACCAGGAGTTAAGGGACAGAACAAGAAAAGAATACGGCTGGGAAGATAAGATAGTCATAGGCCACATAGGAAGGCTCACACCGCAAAAGAATTCAGTAAGGCTCATAGAGATATTCTCCGCCATTGCAAAGAAAGAGCCTAAAGCAGTCCTTTGCCTTATAGGCGACGGAGAACTCAAAGGCGACGTTCTTGGCAGGATCAAGGAACTGGGCATAGAGGACAGGGTGGATTATCTCGGAAGAAGAGAAGATATCCACCAGTTCTACTGCGCCATGGACTGCTTCCTTTTGCCCTCACTTTACGAAGGACTTCCCGTGGTGGGTCTGGAGGCAGAAAGCGGAGGACTTCCCATGTTCTTCTCTACGGAGATCACAAGGGAGGCAAACGCCTGCGAGCTTGGACATTTCATGGCTCTTTCGGCAAGTGATGAAGAGTGGGCTGACGAGGTCCTTGCTGCCGTTTACGAAAACATGCCCCGAAGAAGGAGTTATTCAAAGGAAGTATCAGAAGCCGGCTTTGACTCAAGGTCTGAAGCAAAAAGGCTTCAGGAATACTATTTTGAATGCTGCAAAGAGCAGGGGCTGAAAATATGAGGAGAGTTTTTAAATGAAGGGAATCATACTTGCGGGAGGCGCGGGAACGAGGCTTTATCCTCTGACCATGGTCACGTCCAAACAGCTCCTTCCCGTTT
>JAFZSM010000031.1 GCA_017619385.1 Bacillota bacterium | reverse complement strand
GGCATGCAGGCAGGCAGTCTCCGAAGCCGTCGCAGAAGTGTTCGCGAACCAGTTTTGCTTTGCCGTCTGCGATGTCTATGGCGCCTTCATGGCAGGCGTTTGCGCAAAGTCCGCAGCCGCTGCACTTTTCTTCGTCTATGTGTATGATCTTTCTTATCATTGCCTATATTCTCCCTGTCTAAGCTATCTTGGACTCTTCTTTCTGATTTGCCGCTATCCTCATCATAATGTTGTACATGGTCTCTCCAACGCATTCTTTTGCGTATTTGCACCACTGCACACAGTTGAGTGTATCATTGTATATTTTAAAACCGCAGTTTGGGCATACAGCTTCCGTGTCGATAGTCCATATCTCTATTTCTTCGCCGCAATTCGGACATTTCTTATCTATGGGTTTGGGTTCGGGTTTTCCCTGGCATCCGCTCATTATAGTACCGTTCATTCTGTACCTCCTGCTTATTGATATATCATCTTGTTGCTTCGTGGTAAGTATAGTATAATAAAAACAACAAATATGTTGTTTTTCAAACAAATGGAGAAAGAATGGACGAATATTTAAAAATAATGCGAAGATCACCTTTTTTTGCGGGTATAGATGACGAAGAAATAAAGGAGATGCTTCACTGCATAGACGGAAAAGCAGAGTCATACAAGAAAGATGAGTTCATTTTCAGAACAGGTGATTCTACTGAAAGAATTGGACTTATCCTTTCCGGATCCGTATTGATAATACAGGAGGACTACTGGGGACACAGGAACGTTATAGGCAAATGCGGTCCCGGCGATTATTTCGGAGAGTCCTTTGCTGCGACTCCCGGCTCCGTTCTCAACGTAAGCGTGCTAGCTTCGGAAGATACGGAAGTGATGATGCTCAACGTAAGAAAAATGCTCACCACATGCTCGTCTGCATGCGATCATCACAACAGGATGGTCAGGAATCTCATAGGGGTAATGGCGGACAAAGTGCTTTTCCTTAACGAGAAGATCACGCATACAGGGAAGCATACGACAAGGGACAAGCTCCTTTCGTATCTTTCATCCGAAGCCATAAGGAGGCAAAGCAGGAGTTTCGATATACCCTACGACAGGCAGCAGCTTGCGGATTATCTGGGCGTTGAAAGGTCTGCCATGTCCGCAGAGTTGTCAAAACTTCAAAAAGAAGGTATCGTAAAAACAAAGAGATCACATTTTGAGATACTATAAGAGGTAAAGTAAGGTTGAATACCGGTAGCATGTTTGCCTATATTATTGCGACTATTGCTGCCAGCTCGGAACTCGAGAGGTAGCCGTCCAGCCTGTACATGGTCCTCCCGGCATAATCGGTGATATTGCCGCCGTTTATCCTGTAGACTGTTCTTCCGGTATAGTCGCATACGTCGCTTCCTCTGAAGCGCAATACGGTCCTTCCGACGTAGTCGCAAATGTTGTCGCCGTTTATTGTGAACTGGGTGCGGCCTGTATTGTCGTTTATCCTGTTTCCGGACAATTTGTAAAGCGTCCTGCCTGTATAGTCATATATGCAGTCGTTTTCAACTCTGTAGACGATCCTGCCTGTATAGTCTTTTACGTATGCCATGGTGTTTCCCTTTCTAAACTTTTCGTCTTCTGAATTATATCATGATTCAAGAGCAGTGCCAAAGATATAGTCTACATGGATCATCCTACGGAAGCCGGCGGGGTAATATTCGAAAGAGAGTGATCACTTTTTTATATGTGAAAAAAAGGCGCCGCAGACCTTTTGGACTGCGGCGCTGCTTGCGCTTTCCCTGCTAATCGAGGGATACGAACGGGTTGACGTTGTTGCCCATGACTTCCGGGAATTCTCCGTTCCAAGCCTGGATCCTGTAGTAGGAGATCAGGTTCTGGGAGAGTGATTCATTGAGAAGCCTGTTGGCCTTGGCTTCTGCTTCTGCCTTTATGAGTGTGGCTTCAGCCTCTGCCTGGGCTGCTATGACCTGCTGCTTTGCTTCTTCTTCCTTCTGGACCGTTTCGTTCTGGACCGTAAGGGCTTTCTGCTCTGCAGCTACTTTTTGCTCTACTACCTGTTCGAAGGCTTCATTGAATTCTATGTCCTGGATGGAGATCTTCGATACTATTATTCCGTACTTGTTCAGTATCTTGGATATCTCCTCCTGTACCGACTGTTCGAGGAGGCTCCTGTTGGCTATGAGCTCTTCTGCTTTGTATTTGCCTACCTCGTTCTTGAGGACCGAGGTGATGTTGGGAGCTACCAGTTTGCCTTCCACGTTCTGGATACCTATAGTCCTGATTATGTTGTCCAGCTCTGCACTGTTATATCTGTAGTTGAGCTGGAAGTCCAGGGACTTTACAGTCTGAGTATCCTTGGTGTAGGCTGACAGATCCGATACGTAGACCTGCTCGGTTATATCTATTTTTCTTACCGTCTCGATGAACGGTATGTGCAGGTGGATGCCCGGCTCAATGCCGGTCTCCACGATCTTGCCGAAGCGGTACTTCACTCCGACGCGGCCCTCGTTTATCACTGTCACAGATGCTGCGATCAGGATCAGGGCCAGGATGGCTGATGCGGTAATGATCAGTCCTTTTTTGATCGATAATTCTTTCCTCATTTTTTTACCCCTTTCTTTCTGAAAGTACTCCTGCTTTCACCCGCAGTTTCCCGCGATCTGAAAGCCCCTCGCTTTGATGATGCAGTGTACAGTCCCTTACTAGTACTCTCTCCTTTTGTATGTGATCACGTACTGGGATTGCACCTGACCGTAGGTCATGACGTAATTCGAGGAGACCATTTCCCAACCTTCGGCGTATCTGCTGTTGAGAAGCTCGTCGAGAGCGAGGATGTCTTCCTCTTTCGCCTTTCCGGACCACCATTTTGTGCTTACCGGAAGGATCTCTGTGAAATATTTTCTGATCATTTTTGTTTACCTTCCTTTCGCAGTTATTCAGGGACTTTCGTCCTCTTTTCGCATTGATTGTACGATGCACCGGCGAAAAAATAAATAACGACGGCAGGCAAATAGCAGCTTCTATTTGCCCTTTGCAATGCAAATACGCCATCCTCAAAGGAGTAAGGCATTAGCAAGAGTATCTTTTACAAGGATAGCCTTCCGTATTTTTCTTTTCATGTCATTTATTTGTCATGTTGAGGGTGCTAATATATCTTCGGAGGCAGGAAGATGCAGACGATCATAGATAATGTTAAAACACTGGGCCCGATATTGGTCATATTATGGCTCACAGTCATAATACTGGCGGTCTGGAAGCCACAGAGATATTTCAACAGCATACTCCTTATGGGAGCGTGCGCTTTTACGATGCTTTTCATCACTTCGCTCTTCGGAGATAAAATGGTCGATGCCATGATGGTATGCTTCTGGATCGTTGTTCTGGCCCTGTTCACGGTCCCCGTTATGCTCGTAATAAACGGGATAGTCATATTAAGAAGAGAGGCCCGCAGTTTCAAGAACATGCTGTCGCTGCTTCTTGGGATAGTGATAGCCATAGGAGAGATAGCGGGAGTTATCTACGTACTCCAGCTGGCCGACGCCATCGACATATACGATGCGAACATATTCATATTGTTCGTATTCGCAACGGTCTTCTATTTCTCATGCCTCATCTTAAGTTTCGTGGTATATACGGTATTCATAGAGATACTTCCCCACAGGATGAATTTTGATTTCATCATCATACACGGAAGCGGCCTCATAAACGGGGATACCATGACAAAGCTCCTTACAAACAGGGTGGATAAGGCCATAGAGGTATTCAATAAATGCGGAAGAAAGCCGGTGCTCATCCCGAGCGGAGGAAAAGGCCCTGACGAGAGCATAAGCGAAGCTTTGGCCATGAAGAACTATCTTATTGAGCACGGCATACCCGAAGACAAGATAGTACTTGAGGACAGGTCTGCGACCACGAAGGAAAACCTCTGCAATTCAAAGGAGATCATAGATACTTATGCGGGTAAGAGAAAGACTGCTCTTGTATCCAGCAGCTATCACATCTACCGCTGCCTTAGGTTTGCAAAGGAGATAGAAATGAAGTGCGTGGGCATAGGGGCAAAGGTCACCTTCTATTACTGGCCTTCGGCTGTCATAAGGGAATTCGTAGCAGTTTTCCTTACGAAGAGATTTTTCATTTGGTCTATGATAGGATATGTATTGTTCATAAGCCCGCTCATCTGGATGTTCATCAATCTGGTCGCGGCTTAATGGACATATTGAAAAAGTGTATTCAGCGGAGAAAAGAAGTGAAAAAGATCGGTATACTGAAAGCTATGAAGCTCTGTCGGGATTATGACCGGATGAGCGCAGGGAAAAGAGACGAGGTAAGAGAGCAAAGGCTCCGCGACATAGTCTCCTACGCAAGGGAAAACAGCCCGTACTACAGGGAACTGTACAAAGAGGTTCCTGATGATTTTAATCTGACAGATCTTCCTCCTGTGGATAAACGAACTCTCATGGACAACTGGAACGACTGGGTATGCGACAAAGATCTGAAGCTTGAAGACGTCGAGAAGTTCATGGAGAACATGGACAATATAGGAAGAAAACTCAAAGGAAAGTATCTCGTCTATACCACTTCCGGTTCCACAGGCAATCCTCTCGTGTGCGTCTGCGATAATAACGCAAACAACGTCATGGGCGGTATCAGCGCCTGCAGGAGTATCGCCAGAAAAGAGGACCTCAGAGCCCTTATGAAGAAGGGCAACAAAAGCATAGGGATCTTTGCCGACGGAGGTTTTTACCTCGGCAATACGACCATACGCTCAAGGCTCATCAGCATGCCGTGGAAGAAGAAACAAATGGCTGTATCCAGCGCTCTTTATACCGTGGACAAGATAGTAGCACAGCTCAATGAATTCCAGCCTGCCATGATAGGCGGTTATCCTTCCAACCTTGAACTCCTCATAGACGAAGCAGAGGCGGGGAGGCTAAAGATATCTCCCGTACTCATCATGACAGGAGGGGAGTACCTTTCGGATGAGCTGAGAAAAAGGCTTTCGGATTCCTTCCGTTGCTACGTACAGACCTCATATTCCTGCACGGAAGGGGGGACCGTAGCCTGCGAATGCGAAAAGCAGCATTTCCATATAAACGACGACTGGCTCATAGTTGAGCCCGTGGATGCCGAAGGAAACCCTGTCCCAGACGGGGTGCGTTCGGACAAGATCCTTCTGACAAATCTGTATAACTACACCCAGCCTTTCATACGTTACGAGGTGACCGACAGGGTCATAATGCATCACGAGCCCTGCGGCTGCGGCGATCTTTCGCCGTGGATAGAGCTTGAGGGAAGGACCGACGACGTGTCGGTGTTCACCCAAGGGGAGACGACGATAAAAATCGCTCCGCTTCCCGTATACGCCATGCTGAAAGAGGTACATGAACTCAGGAGATTTCAGGTCCTTGTGTATCCCGGAAATAAAGTTGAGCTCCGGATAGAAGAAAAGGATGGCGAAGACAGAGAGACCGCTTTCAGGAATGCAGAGAAGAGTCTCAGAGATTATCTCGCAACACAGGGCGTGACCGATATATCAGTTTCGCTTTCGGATGAGCTTCCTCACCAGGATCCCGGCAGCGGGAAATACAAGCACATAATCAACGTGAAATAATGGCAGGGCCCGGGATAACGGGCGGCTCTCATAAGTCAGTTATGTGGTTTTCAGGAATGGCATGATCTTCGGGTAATGCAGCAGCAACAACGGGTTGCGTGAAAAGCACAGGCTGTGGTAGTACAATACCTTTCAAGGAGGTATTTGAACGAAATGACTACACAAGATGTTATATATGAACTGAGGACCAAAAACGGTCTGTCACAGGATGAACTTGCGGAAAAGGTCTTCGTTACAAGACAGGCAGTATCCCGCTGGGAGAACGGGGAAACGGTACCCAATACGGAGACACTAAAGCTTCTTTCAGATCTTTTCAAAGTATCCATCAATACTTTGCTCGGGTCACCTAATAAACTCATCTGCCAGTGCTGCGGCATGCCTCTTGATGATTCCATCATAGGCAGAAACAAAGACGGTTCCCTGAACGAGGATTATTGCCAGTGGTGCTTTGCCGACGGTACCTACACCTACAGCGATATGGACGATCTCATCGAAGTCTGTGTTCCCAATATGGTCAGCCAGGGATTTACGGAGGAGCAGGCAAGGGAGTACCTTAAGGACAATCTCCCTAAACTGGACTATTGGAAGCGATACGATGAGCTCAGCGATAACGGGGAATTCGAAGCATTCAAAAAGAAACTCATAGGCGAGATCAACGACCTTCATATCGAAGGGATGCCCAAACTTGAAAGACTCAGCGCCTTGGTGGGAAGATACGTGAACATGGAATACAGGCTGCCGAGCGGTATGAATGTAAAATTCATAGATGATAATACCACGTATCTTGGATATCAGCTTGAATCTCAGTTCGGCGGAGACAGGTGTTTCGGCATACTTGCCAATATGGATTTCATCCTCATCTGCACCTACGGCGAGGGCGGTACGGACCCGGAACTGGTGCTTTACAAGAAAAGATAGTCATAATTATTTATTTCGGCAAAGGCAGAAGCAAACGCTTCTGTC
>JAFZSM010000004.1 GCA_017619385.1 Bacillota bacterium | reverse complement strand
CTGCTTTGATCTCTTTCCAGTCGGACATGTCAAGGTACTGTATATTGCTGATGCTGTTGGGAGGCACGACGTTCTTTTCCAGGAGTATGGAGTTGATGCGGCAGTTATAGTTGCCTACGCCTATAGATATCTCGTCCAGGCACACTCCCGGTACTCTTACGGAGTACTTTGAAAGAAAAGCCAGGAAGCCGTTGCTGCCCAAGATCCCTTGGGTAATGTTCTCTCTCCAGTCATTTCCCGTCTTGATCTTTGCATAGTCGATCCAAGGGTCGTGGCCTCTTTCCTTTAGCCTGTCATATATGAGCTTGACAAGCTCTGCATTCTCGTCATGACCGTAGCTCAAAAAGATCCTTCTTGAGTGAAAGACTTCTTCTTCAGGTGTAAAAGATTTTTCGCAGTCTTCGCAGATATATACTCCCCTTTTTTTGCTGTAGTATATATTCTCAGATCCGCAATATATGCATTTAGTCATTTGATTTTCCCATACTTGCTCTCAGATATTCCGTCCGGATAATTATATGCCTGCAGATAAAACATTACAATCGCCGTAAAAGAAAACTACCCGTCCGCAATATTTCGCGTGACAGGCAGTTTAAGTTTTCACCTATAAGGAGTTACCGTTCGTCGGTTCCTCCTTTTGCGTATGTCATGACATATTTTAAAGACTAGAACAGCCAGTTCATGTACCAATTGAATACCTGGTTGTTGGCTATTTCGAACTTGCCTCTTGCGTAGTCCGGTGTCATCGGGTTCTCGGCTTTGAGCTCATCCCAGTTGAACACGTATCTGGACTTGATGGGGCCGTCCCACTCTGCTACAGGCTGATAGCCCTCTGCGTTGAGCGGAGTTCCGTAGCTGGATCCGACGTTGTCATAGCGTGCATAGTCTCTTAAGAACTCCATGAGAGCCGCATACTGGTCTATATCAGCATCCTTTGCGAAGAGGAGGCTCTTGTCGAAGCCGAATACATAGCCGCATCCCGGAAGGAGTATATCGAGGTACTCTTTGGCCTTGTCTAAGATCTCCTGAGTGCTGTGGTTTCTCATGTAAGACAGCGGGAAGAGACCTGACATGAGGAACTTCTTTCCGAGCTTTTCCTTGAAGAGCTTGGGATCTCCCTCGTCGAATGCAAGTACGCAGCCTGCGGGGAACTGATCGTGGATGAGGTCGAGAAGGTTGGTCCAGTCGTCTTCTACGAAGATATACGGACGGATACCTCTTGCAACGTTGTCCTGCATCAGTTTCTTAAAGCTCGGCATATAGATCTCATCTACGTCCTTTGGCCTCATGAACGTGGGCATATGGAGCGGATAGAAGATATTCTGCTGATAATCGATATATGGCGGCATACCCATCTTCTGCATGAGCGGAGTCAATACTTCGCATGCTTCTTTGACATAATCAGGACGTCTTCTGATATCCACTGACATGTTGGAGAATCCTCTGAGCTGGTCTGCAAGGAAGTCCATGGGAGCTTCTGCTGCTCCGCCGGCACCTAAAGTACCACCGGTGTGATATCCCATCTTGGCGCAGAAGCCGAAGAAAGGCGGGAAGAAAGCTGCAGCTTCGTTGTTTCTCATGTTGAGCTCCATGAGAGCTTTGTATGCCATCTTTACGGGGTCTGCAGGATCCAGGTTTTTGTGCTGGCGGGGTATTACCTTCTCGACCAGATAGTCAAAGCCTTTTTCGATGAGTTCGCCGTATTCCTCTGCGGGCATTCCGCTGACCTCAGGGTGCTGTACCTGACCGTTCTCAGCAAGTACGAAGGACTGTGACTTAAGGAGCTGGTAAGGATATGCAGGTCTCATCATAAGGACCGGCGGTGAGAAGGGACATGTATCTGAATAGATCTTATCCGCAAATTGTTCCATGGCGCCAAGGAGCGCTGTGCCCTCATACTGCCAAAGGAAAGGATCTTGCTCTGCATATTGAGCCAGAGCCAAAGGTACCAATGCGGCGACTACAGGCATTCTGGTCGGCACTACATTGGTATAGTAGTCGTAAAATATCTTGTCGCGTTCGGCAAGAAGTTCGTTTGGGTTTTTCTGATCTGCCATAAATGATCCTCCGAATACTTTTTTCAACACTAACTAAACTTTCCGCTTATATTATATTTTCCGGTGTGTTCCATAAGCAAGTTACACTATGGGACAATATGTCCCGCAGTTTTGCAAAAAAAAGACAGGCTGTGTTTCAAGCCTGTCTGAATTGAAAAATGAATAAGCGCTTACAGCCAGGGGATGGTGAACTTCTTTCTGAATGCTGCAGTGATCTGAGCTGCATCGCCCAGGTTCGCGCTGCCGTCGTTGTTCACATCGGCTCCGAAAAGTTCTACAGGATCCAGCGTCAGCTTTTTTCTGAAAGCTGCCTTTATCCTCGATGCATCGCCCAAGTTTACAGTTCCGTCTTTGTTTGAATCACCTCTGACGACCAGTATGACTTCATCCACACCGTCAGGAACATAGAAGGTGTGGCGGCTGCCTGCATACGAGTAGATGGAACACCTTTCGTAGTTTCCGCCTGAGAGGTATCCAACCTTGCACGGCGTATCACCGTAAACGATGACATATTGTCCGTCAACGGTGTAATCCGTGCCTTCGGTAAAGGCCGATGCAGGATATGGGAATACCGTAAGTCCGCCCTCTTCCGTTACTTTAAATGGTATATAGAAGCTTACCCAGTTGCTGCCGTTGAAGTGCTCGGAAGGAGATCCGTAGAACTTCGGGTAGACTCTGTTCCCATTGAGGTAATACTCGGAAACAGCTAAAGTGTAGGTTTCTGTACGCCTGAACTGATAGAGATCTTCCGACATAAGCTCTACGTTGAGGTAATAGGTCTTTCCCATTTCAAAAACCTCTCCGTATCTGCCCGTGACCGTGTATGCTTCTATATCTTCGTCATATATGCACCATACCGGCTGATCGTAAATATGGTAATGTTCGCCTGTGGTTATCAAAGAATAGTTATAGCTGTCTATCCGTTTCCCGGCATAGGCCTTGGGCATATTGATATCGATTCTGTCTATGACCCCTTGAACGATGACTTTGGCATGGACACTGACGGGCTCTACCAGATGTTCAAGGTCCCGGAAGATCACATCAGTCTCATAGGTCCCGGGTCCCAGGCCCGTATCCATATGCAGAGTCCTGGTATGGCTCTGCCCCGGCTGAAGAACAGACGGTATGCCTCCTGCCCATGTATTGAAGTGAGGATTGCTGCAAGTGATCGCGCTCCCTTCGCCGGAGGTCATCTTTAAGGGTACGTCTCCTGTGTTAGTGACCGTGATATCCACACTGAAATCATAAAACCCGTATCCTTCATCGAGATAAGCTGTGGGGATAGATGTAGGGGTCATTTCCACTGAAGCAACCGGATGCGAAGAGCCATCGACATTTGCCTTCACGATGACGTCTATGGAACCTGTGGGCTTCGTAAGATCGACGCTGTACCAGCTGACCGCATCTGCATATTTGCCGTTGACTTTAGCTTCGGGAAGGGAATCTGTGTCAAATACATATCCACCTGTTTCCTCAAGGTTTATAAAGAAGTAATAGTCTTCATTGGGATCCAAAGTATCCGTACTGTCACTAAGCTTTACGAAATCGGAATATGAGACCATACCGGTTCCCGTACGCCTGGCAAGGCAGCTGCTCGAAGTGTCTATATACACGCCATTTGAAATACTCGCAAAGTTTAGGGCAGACCTGAGAAGGCCGGTCACTTCCTGTCCGGTCAGATCAGCGCTCAGCACATCAAGGCTGGAATGATCATAACCTATCTCGATCAGATCCGGGATCGTATCGGGAGGAAGGACCGTAATAACGGCGTCCTCACTCACGGAAGGATCGCGCACGGAAGTCACTCTAAGAGTCAGTGTGGATGCAGTCTCATCATCACCTACATATACTGTGTCGTATGCTAAATAGGTCTGACCACTGTTTCTACCTAAGAGCACCGCTGTATATTCGGGATAGTCCGTTCCCTGTACATTGATGTCAAAATACTGTCTATCACCTTTCTTTATGCCTGCGGAAGGCGGATCTATGGTTATACCCGTTATTTCTATGGGGTATTCTGTTATTACGACAGGAACTTCGTCAAAGACATTCGAATTGAATATGGATGTAGCCCTTACCCTGATAAATGTGGACGTTTCATCGCTGCCCACATACAGCTTTCCGTTCACTACTTTTGTTCCGCTGCTGGTATACGTTCCTTCGACACTCCAGCTTATGCGGTCATCGGTCCCCGTGACACTTGCGCTGAACTGATAATTGTGGCCTATCTGTACTTTTGCTTTTTCGGGACTTACTTCCACCTCGCTGACATAGTCCCCGTTGATGGTATCGACAGGGATTATGAGATCGATGGATCCTTCGGGGGTAGTAAAGTCCGTGCTGTACCAGCTTACGTATACAGTATCGTCGTTGACTTCTCCGTAAGGAAGCGCACTCGTATCGAACCAAAACCCTTCGTTCTCCTCAAGGTTTATTATGAAATAGTAATCGGCATTGGAATCGACAAGTTCATCGCTGGTAAAGACCTTTTCAAAGTCTATATAGCTTACCATGCCGCTTCCCGTGCGTTTTGCAAGACCTGAGCAGCTGGTATCGATATGTATCCCTTCGCTCATGACTGCTTTATTCATAGCATCCTGGAAAAGTTTACTCACCTCTTTTTCCGTGAAGTCTGTCCTTACCGCTACGGCTTTGTCATCGTAAGTGACGCTGACTTGACTTATGTATGTTTCCGCATATACCGGCATCGTAGAAAGCGGTATCATACAGATCATCATCACAAGAGACAAAAGTAAACTGACATACTTTTTCATTTCTTTACCCTCCGATTTGACCATACTATAGAAACATGAAATATGCGGATGAGAAAACTCATCCGCATATATTGTAACATATCAAAGCTGTTTGTATGCAATTCTTTGTTGTTATAATTCAATCTTGCCAAGCCTTATTCTATCCTGCAGCAGGCAGCGAAATGGCCGGGGCTTATCTCCTTTAGCTGAGGTTCAGAAGCAAAGCATTTGTCGCAGGCTTCGTTGCAGCGGGCTGCAAACCTGCAAACAGCTTTCGGCTCTATGGGAGACGTGACCTCGCCTTTGAGCACTATCCTGTTCATCTCGTAATGGATATCGGGAACAGGTATGGCGGAAAGTAGAGCTTTTGTATAGGGGTGGAGAGGATTTTCGAATAATTCCTCCGCAGGAGCCTTCTCTACCATTCTTCCCATGTACATTACCGCAATATCGTCCGCAAAGTGGTTTACGACGGACAGATCGTGGGTGATGAAGATATAGGTGAGTCCGTCTTTTTCCTGTATGTCTTCCATGAGGTTCAGTATCTGAGCCTGTATGGATACGTCAAGGGCAGATACGGGTTCGTCGCATACTATGAACTCAGGATCCATGGCAAGGGCTCTTGCTATGCCTATCCTCTGCCTTCTTCCTCCGTCCAGTTCATGAGGATAAGTATCATAGAGCCTTTCTGCAAGGCCCACCCTTTCCATGAGTTCAAGGACCTTTGCTTCAAGTTCAGCCTTTGACCCTGCCATGCCGTGTATCTTTAAGGGCTCTGCTATGGTCTGGCTCACTGTCATACGGGG
>JAFZSM010000003.1 GCA_017619385.1 Bacillota bacterium | reverse complement strand
ATTTCTTAACAGGCTCGATGAGATCATCTACTTCAAACCTCTTACAAAGGAAGACATGAGAAGCATCACGGATCTTCAGTTCAGAAGCCTCAAAGAAAGAGTCAAAGGGCAGGGCCTTGAACTCGAGATCAGCGAGAAAGCAAAAGACTATATCATAGACAGCAGCTACGATCCTCTTTACGGTGCAAGACCCATAAAGAGATTCATCCAGAACAATCTGGAGACCATGATAGCAAGATATATACTGTCTCACGAACTGAATATAGGGGATAGGATAAAAGTCGATGCAGATCAGGATCTGTTCATAAGTTGATAAGCATCCTAAAGAGAGCACAAAAAGGACATCCCGCTTTTGGGGATGTCCTCTTTTGTTTCGGGTGTTTAAGGCTTTTTTGAAGCAATAGTTACGCTTACACTTTTCTCAGAGCGTCGAGCAGCGAGAGGATGGCTTTCTGGCCGTCTTCGCATGTCTCTCTGTACTTTTCCATCATCGACATCTCATCTTCATTGAGTTCATATTCATATACTGTTTCATATTTTCTTTCGATGTCGGTGTTTCCTACGAGAAAATCTACGGATGTATTGAAATAGCCTGCGATCTTGGTAAGTATTTCGATATCGGGTTCGGTGGTTTGGTTCTCGTACTTGTACACGGACTGCTGAGAGATGCCTACAGCTGCTGCAAATTCGGACTGTGAAAGCCCCTTTTTCTCTCTTAGATATCTAAGATTTTTTATCATAAAAAAACCTCCTGGTGCCATATATAATGTTAACAACCAAAAAGTTTTAAATAAAACAATAATAAAGTTTGGTTTTCGACAACCGTTGGTTGTTGAAAACTATATTTAACAGTTTTTAAGGTAGTCGATCTCCGACTTCGTCAGCTTTCTGTATGTGCCCGGATGGGTGCGACCGAGTCGCACCTCGCCTATGGCAGTCCTTTCCAGCGCTATCACTTTTGCATCTACAGCCTTAAACATTTTTCTGATCTGACGGTTCTTGCCTTCGCAAATCTTGACCTCAAGAAGACTTGCGTGAGATGTTTGTTTGAGCAGCCTGACTTCTGCCGGCTTTGTTACATATCCTCCGATGTCTACGCCGTTCCGAAGCTTTTGCATTTTTTCCTCGGAGATGGCAATGTTTATCTCGACCTCATAAGTCTTCCACACTGCATTCCGGGGATGTGAGATATGGTTTGCAAGTTTCCCGTCATTAGTCATGATCAGAAGTCCCGTTGTATCTGCGTCAAGTCTTCCCACAGGGAAAACCCTCTGAGTCACATCCGTCAGAAGAGAAAGGACCGTTTCCCGTCCTTTTTCATCGGATGTCGTAGTGATATAACCCAGAGGTTTGTTCAGAGCATAGTACACGAGCTTTTCTTCGTGCCCTGAGATGTCTCTGCCGTTCACTGTAACTCTGTCTTCCGGACCTACTTCAGTGCCAAGGACAGTGCATACGATCCCGTTGATCTTGACTTTTCCAGCAGATATGAGTTCATCTGCTTTTCTTCGGCTGGCAATACCGGCTTGAGCTATGTATTTATTCAGTCTCATAGGGCAAGACTAACACATTTTCCATAGGATTTCCATGGGCTTTTTTTGTCAAGTTGTATTTTTTCACAAAAAACAGCTATCGAAAAAAGTTACGGAATTTCAGTTGATAATTTGTGTAAAAACTTGCATAATCCCTTCAAACCCTTGTAATTAGGAGAGGCGCAGGGCAATGGCAGCGAAATTCCCGTCTCCTGTGGAAAACTTGTGTATTGACTGTCTTGAGATTTCGTGAATTCCTTGAATTTTCAATGCTTGAAGGGACTAATGTTTTTCCACAGCCCGATGTGGAAAAACCGATGCAGAAAACTTTAGATTTCAGCGAAAAATCTCGGAAAAGCTTAAAAATACAATGATTTGAATCTGTGTGGAAAAGATTTCACGAACAAAAAAGAAACGCCAGGATAAGGTTACAAAAAATAAAAAAATCTTTCGCCTTTGAAAAATTTTTATCTTTAAATTTTTTTGTGTTTCGCTTCTCCAGGCACGCTGCAGCATACGGCAGATCCTGACAAAAAAGCGGGGCATTATTCATTGAGATTGAGCCTTGCTTATGCTATACTTGGTTGATATGTTTACTAAACTTGATTTTATACTTGAAAAATACGAAGAGCTTTCCATGCTGGTCGCAGACCCCGAGGTCATCTCCGACCAGACCCGCTGGAGAAAACTCATGAAGGACATGGGCGATATGGAGCCCATCGTTTTAAAGTACAAAGAATACAAAAAGGCAAAGGAAGAGCTCGAGGACACCAAGGCCATGCTCGACGATTCATCTTTGGACGATGAGATGCGAGAGATGGCAAAGGAAGAGCTGTCACAGCTTAACGATGATATCGAAAGCTGCACACAGGAACTCAAGATACTCCTCCTTCCCAAGGATCCCAACGATGACAAGAACGTCATTCTCGAAATAAGGGCAGGCACCGGGGGCGAAGAAGCTGCTCTCTTCGGTTCAGATCTTCTGAGAATGTATTCAAGATATGCGGAAAGAAGAGGCTGGAAAGCTTCCATTACAGACATAAACGACACTGGCATAGGCGGAGTCAAGGAAGCGGTCGTAAGGATCGTAGGGAAAGGCGCCTATTCAAGGCTAAAGTTCGAATCGGGAGTCCACAGAGTACAGAGGGTACCTGAAACGGAAAGCGCCGGAAGGATACATACCTCTGCTGCCACCGTAGCCGTCATGCCGGAAGTGGAAGACGTGGAGCTGGATCTTAAATGGGAAGACATCAGGGTCGACACATTCAGGGCTTCGGGCCACGGCGGACAGTACATCAATATGACGGACTCAGCAGTTCGTCTCACTCACATCCCCACGGGAGTGGTGGTGCAGTGCCAGGATGAAAAATCTCAGCTCAAAAACAAGGAAAAAGCTTTCATTGAGCTAAAATCCCGTATATATGCAGCCATGCTCCAGCAGCAGCATGACGAGCAGGCGGCGGAGAGAAAGAGCCTGGTAGGTTCCGGGGACAGATCCGAAAGGATCAGGACCTACAACTTCCCCCAGGGAAGAGTCACGGACCATCGCATCGGATATACCATGTACAAACTGGACAGTTTCTTGGACGGCGATATGGACGAGATAATCGATGCCCTCATAACAGAGGAGCAGGCCGAAAAGATGAAGAACGTCCAGGGCTAAGCTTAGTTTATCAAATATATTTAAGATACAAGGAGAATTCAGATGAGCAAAGTATATGTATTCGATCATCCTCTGATCCAGCACAAGACTGCTATCCTGCGCGACAAGGCAACTACCACCAAGGATTTCCGCCAGCTGGTAACAGAGATCGCCACACTGATGACCTACGAGGCCACGAGAGATCTTCCCCTAAGAGAAGTGGAAGTCGAAACACCCCTTGAGAAATGCACCCTGAAGATGCTCGACGGCGAGGACATAGCCATAGTCCCCATCTTAAGAGCAGGACTGGGATTCGTCGATGGTATGCTGTCTCTTGTCCCCAACGCAAAGGTCGGGTTTATAGGGATGTACAGGGATCCCGAGACTCATGCTCCCGTAGAGTATTATTGCAAGCTTCCTGACGACATCGAAAAGCGCTGGGCCTTCGTAGTAGACCCCATGCTGGCAACGGGCGGAAGCGCAGTGGATGCCATCAATGCAGTTAAGGCAAGAGGCGGCAAGAAGATCACGTTCATGTGCATCATCGCGGCACCCGAGGGCATAGAGGTGCTCCAAAAAGCTCACCCCGATGTTGACATATATATAGCGGCAAAAGACCGCCAGCTCAACGATCACGCATATATACTCCCGGGTCTGGGAGACGCCGGAGACCGTATATACGGAACGAAGTAAGAAAAAAACATTTGCCTGCTCCAAAAAGGAGCAGGCTTTTTTCTAATATTTGCTATGTGAAGAATCTGCAGATTAGAGTATAATATACATATTATGAGCAAGAAAAAATACAAGATAAATCTTAAGCGCTTCATACCGTTCATACTGGTCATAGCGCTCATAGTCACCGCTGCCGTCTGGGCGGCTGCAAAGGACAAGAAGCCCAATCCCAAAAGGTGCAAGCACAACTTCGAGAACGGAGTCTGCACCATATGCGGGGGATTCGCAAAGGATTACTGCAAACACGAATACGAAGCAGGAGTCTGCAAGATCTGCGGCATGCAGTGCGAGCATGAATATATGGACGGAGTCTGCAAGACTTGCGGCATGGAAGAAGATCCGAAACTCAAGTGGCCCAATACCACCACGAGTTTTGATTCCTATCCTTTGAGTTCGGCTACGGACGATATGCTGGTTCTGGTCAACAAAAAGTATCACGTGACACAAAGCTATGAACCCGATGATCTGGTCGTTGTACAGCGCTGGGTCCAGGGGGTGGGAGACCCCTCCCAGGGGACCAACGCCATGAGAAGAGAAGCGGCACAGGCTCTCAACACCATGCTCGATGCGGCTGCGGCCCAGGGCTATGACATGAAGCTAAGGACAGGATACAGATCTTATTCTTACCAGGAGATGCTTTTCAATTCCTATGCAAGGAATTATGGAGAGAGCGAGGCCAATAAGTACTCTGCAAGGGCCGGCCAGTCCGAACACCACACGGGACTTGCCTGCGACCTTGGCGCTGCAAGCCAGGGCTATGAACTGAGAGACGATTTCGGAGAAAGCCCCGAAGGCAAGTGGATAAAAGACCATTGCTGCGAATACGGCTTCATACTCAGGTATATAGACGGTACCCTTGACAGCGTAGGTCAGCATACGGGATATATCTACGAAGCCTGGCACATAAGGTACGTAGGCGTTGATGCTGCAAAGATAATCACGGATAACGGCTGGACCTTCGAAGAGTACCTGGAAGCGGTAGCTTCAGTAAGACAGTGAACATTCAGGCGGCGTCCTTCAAAAAGAAGTATGCCGCCTCTTGATATTTGAGGAGAAAAACATGAAAGTGCTTCTTTCACACCTGACAAAAAGGTTTCCCAACATAAACAAAAAGATCAAGACCGAGGTGACGGCGGTATCGGATTTTGATATCGAGATCCCCGACGGCAAACTCATAGGGCTTCTCGGACCTTCGGGCTGCGGCAAGTCGACCCTTCTCAATCTCATATCGGGTCTTGAACAGCCCAGCGAAGGAAAGGTCTTTTTCGGAGACGAAGACGTAACGGAGCTTCCTCCGGAGAAAAGAGGCATAGGACTGGTATTCCAGAACTACGCTCTTTATCCCCATCTGACGGCTCTTCAGAACATCATGTTCCCCCTGGAAAATCTCAAAGGGGACAGCAAGATGGCAAAGGAAGACATAAAGGCAAAGGCTATAGAAACTGCGAAACTGGTCCAGATCGAAGACTACCTTGACAGGAAACCTTCGGAACTTTCCGGCGGGCAGCAGCAAAGAGTAGCCATTGCAAGGGCTCTTGTGAAGACCCCCAACGTGCTTCTTCTCGACGAACCTCTCTCAAATCTCGACGCAAGGCTCAGGCTCCAGACGAGGGAAGAGATAAAACGCATACAGCAGGAGACGGGAGTCACGACCATATTCGTCACCCACGACCAGGATGAAGCCATGAGCATATCGGACTATATCGTCGTCATGAAGGCAGGAGTCTTCCAGCAGATGGGTAAGCCTCAGGACGTATATGACGATCCGGACAAACTTTTTGTCGCCAAATTCCTTGGAGTTCCTCCCGTGAATGTATTCAAGGGAAGAGTTCAGGGAGGAAAGCTCATATTGGGTGATGATGCAGTTCTCAATGTATCAGGCCTTGATGACAGGGATGTTTATGTAGGCATAAGGCCCGAAGGCTACCTTGTGGAAGAAGACGGCCTTCTTCACTGCGGCCTTAATGCAGTGGAGGTCCAGGGCAGGGACACCAGCATCATTGCTACCCATCCTGCTGCGGACGAAAAGAGTTTCAGAGCAATAGTCATAGCGGAGTATGCGCCTGATCCGAAAGCAGATCATGTGAATTTGAATATAAAACCGAACAAAGTCTACCTCTTCGACACAGATACGGAAGAGAGGCTTCGTTGCGAACTGTTTAGATAGGAGGAAGTCTTATGCTCAGCAAAAACAACGGAAAAGCATGGCTTTATCTCCTGCCGGCTTTAGTGCTCCTTGTGATGTTCATGGTCTATCCTTTGATAGACGTGTTCATCTATAGTTTTGAAGAGGGCTTCAACAGCGCGTCTCAGGTCTTTTTCGGTTACGGAAGCTACAACTATTCCTATGTCCTCCACGACCCTTACTTCCTGCAGGCGGTAAAGAACACCTTCATTATAGTCATCATTACGGTGCCCCTTTCAACGGGATTCGCTCTTCTCATATCCCTGGGGCTTTCGAGCATCAAAAAACTGCAGGAGATGTTCCAGACCATATTCTTCCTGCCTTACGTTACCAACACCCTGGCTGTAGGCCTTGTTTTCATGATACTTTTCAGAAAGACGGCATATACCGACGGGCTTGTGAATCTCCTTATAGCTTCTTTCGGAGGAGAGACGGTGGACTTCATACAGGGGCCCTACTGGGCCAAAATGTTCGTCATGTGTTTTTACACCATTTGGGTGGTGATGCCCTTCAAGGTCCTCATACTGACGTCTGCTCTTGCTTCGGTACCTCAGGAGTACTACAACGCAGCCAAGATAGACGGGACCTCCAAGTGGCGTACATTCACAAAGATAACCCTCCCGTACATATCGCCCATGATACTTTACCTTGTGATCACGGGATTCATAGGAGCTTTTAAAGCATACTCGGATGAAGTGGCGCTCTTCGGTACAGACCTCAACGGTGCCGGCATGAACACCATAGTGGGCTACGTATATGACATGCTCTACGGGAATTCAGGCGGATTCCCGAGCTACGCTTCGGCCGCAGCTATCATACTCTTTGCCATAGTCCTCACCATCACGGTCATAAACCTTCTTGTGAGCGGCAAAGAAAACGCCGGCATCAATTAGAGAGGGGGAAAGCATCATGAAAGAAAACAAGATACTCAAAACTCTCACCTACATAATGCTCAGCGTCTGGGGGCTCATGGTCCTCTTCCCCTTTTATTGGATGATCCTGACATCCATCAAGGACTACGGAGCATACAATGCCGAAAGGATACCGAAGTTCTTCACTTTGAGTCCCACGCTAGAGAATTACGTTCAGGCTTTTACCGAGGTTCCCCTTGCAAGATACTTTGCCAACACGGTCGTTTTTACCTTGATCACAACCTTTATCATGGTGGCTGTGACGGTCCTTGCGGCATTTGCTTTCTCAAGGCTCAATTTCAAAGGAAAGAACCTCCTGTTCACGGGTTTTCTGGCCCTCATGATGATACCCAACGAACTGGTCATCATAACAAATTTCCAGACCATAACAGGCTGGGGCTTAAGAAATACCTTTGCGGGTCTCATTCTCCCGTCCATCACGTCGGTCTTTTATATCTATCTTCTCAAAGAGAACTTCGAACAGATACCCGATACCCTCTATTCGGCTGCTAAGGTGGACGGATGCACGGACTTCCACTATCTGACTCACGTTATGATACCAATATGCAAGCCCACCATAGTGACCATCATCATACTCAAGGTCATAGAGTGCTGGAACTCCTACGTGTGGCCCAGGCTCATAACGGACAACAGCCTTTATTTCCTCGTGTCCAACGGCATACAGGAGATACGCGAAAACGGCTTCGGCAGGGAGAACATCCCGGCCATGATGGCTGCAGTAGTGGTCATCTCGCTGCCCCTCATAGTGCTCTTCCTCATCTTTCGCAAGAAGATAATGGAGGGCGTTTCCAGAGGAGGTACCAAGGGATGAGCAGTTCTAAGAAGATATGCGCAGTTGTCCTTGCAGTTCTCATGGCTGTTCCTATGCTTTGCGCATTCCACGGCAAACAGGGCCTTGACCCCTTTGCCGTACCTGAAGAGTTCGACACATCAAGGGAATACGAGATAACTTTCTGGGCAAAAAACGATACTAACAAGACCCAGGTGGAGATATATGAAAAGGCCATAGCGGATTTTGAAGCCCTTTATCCCAATATCCACGTGACCATGAGAAGGTTCACGGACTATGCCAGGATATACAACGACGTCATAACCAATATACCGACTCTTACAACTCCCAATGTGTGCATCAGCTATCCCGACCACATAGCCACATACATGACGGGCACTAACATCGTGGTGTGCCTGGACGATCTTGCATCAGATCCCAAATACGGCTTCGGCGGCAGTGAACTTTTGTATGACGGTCCGGACGAGGGCGAGGTCATAGAGAAGTTTTTGAAGGAATGCGAGATAGGAGGAAAGCTCTACGCTCTTCCGTATATGCGTTCCACGGAGGCTTTGTATATAAACAAGACCTATGTGGAAAAGCTGGGATACACGGTCCCCGACGTTCCCACCTGGGACTGGATATGGGAAGTTTCGGAAGCTGCCCTTGCAAAGAATGAAGACGGTACGTACAGGGTTAACGGCCAGACTGTCATGATCCCCTTCATCTACAAGTCCACGGACAATATGATGATAACCATGCTGAAGCAAAAGGACGCAGGATTTACCGATGACGACGGGAATATACTGCTCTTCAACGATGAGACAAGAGCGCTTCTCAAGACCGTAAACAGCCATGCGGCTACGGGGGCATTTTCCACGTTCAAGATCAGTTCATACCCGGGCAACTTCCTCAACGCGGGCCAGTGCATTTTCGGTATAGATTCAACGGCGGGAGCCACTTGGATGGGTTCGGGGGCAGGGCACCAGGATATAGACCAAAGCCTCATAGTGCCCTTTGAGACTGTGGTAAGGCCCATACCCCAGTTCGATACGGAAGACCCCGTAATGATATCCCAGGGTCCGTCGGTTTGCATATTCAACAAGGAAGATCCGCAGGAGGTCCTGGCATCTTGGCTCTTTGCCCAGTTCCTTCTGACCGATGAAGCCCAGATGGCGTATTCCCAGACTGAAGGCTACGTTCCTGTGACGAGCAAAGCCCAGAGCAACCCCGAATACCTGGACTACCTGTCAAGGGCGGGGGAGGATAACGACAAGTACTACGACGTCAAGATAGCTGCATCGAAACTTCTTCTCGATTATACGGACAACACCTTCATTACTCCGGTCTTCAATGGATCTGCTTCGGTGCGCGACGCAGCCGGAGCCCTCATAGAAGAGGTGGCCTATGCGCCTAAGCGCAAGCACGAAGTAAACGACGAGTATATAGACAAGCTTTATACGGATATAGAGGCAAGGTACAGGCTGGGGCAGATGGACAGCCAGAGCGTGGGAAAGAAGGACCTTGGGCCCCTCCCGAAGACCTCCGTGATACTCCTTTACGGCCTGGCCGGAGTTTGGATATGTATTGCAATCGTTGCAATATGCAGATATAATAGGAATGTTCGTAAGGCTCGAGGGAGCCGGTAGAAAAGGAGATTAAAGAAAATGAAAAAGACATTAGCGATCATACTTGCGCTCATCATGGTTCTTTCATTTGCAGCATGCGGAAAGAAAGATCCCGAACCTGCAAAGGCAGATCCCAGCGCAAAGAGCGAAGGAGTTATGACATATGCCGAGTACCTGGCTGCTGCAGACGGAGCAGACGTCGTTATCGAAGGCTATGTCACCGCAAGGATAGACGGCCTTGCATGGGGAAACTGCAGCCTGATACTTCAGGACGGAGACGGAGCATACTATGTATACAGAATGCCCTGTGATGCTGCAGGATTCGAAAAACTCACCATAGGACAGAAAGTCAAGGTCTCAGGCGTCAGAACAGCCTGGTCCGGAGAGAACGAGATCAAAGAGGGTACAGGAGTCTTTGAAGTAGTCGACGGCACTTATACCTTCGATTACGTAGATGTTACCAACCTCTACGGCACCGATGCCCTGATCAGCAACCAGAACATGAAGACAAAGGTCACCGGCGCAACAGTCAAGGCAGCTGCCCTTTACAAGTGGGACGGCTCCGGTGAAAAGGGAGACGATCTTTATCTGACACTCACCGTAAACGGTGCAGACTATCAGTTCATCGTCGAAACAGATCTTGTCGGATCCGATTCGGATGTCTACAAGACAGTGGAAGGACTCACAGTAGGCCAGGTCGTAGACGTTGAAGGATTCCTTTACTGGTACAACGGGCCCCAGCTCTGGATGGAAAGCGTAACAGTAAAATAGCGACGATTCAGAACCGGAGAGTTATTAATACTCTCCGGTTTTTTGCACGCTCATGTAAGTAGAAAGGAGGATCCGATCGCTATTGGTGCTGTTCGGGACAGTGTTTGATATGAAAAGAAAAATAATCGCATTTTGCCTTGCATTTTTAATGCTTTTTCGGTAAGTACTGTAGATAGAGTTCATGCCGATACGGAAGACCTTGAGATCATGCTCGGCCGCGACTCTATACACGCAGGCAGTTCCATGAGCATAGAGCTGCACCAAGGAGGAAGCCTCGTATCGTCATCTTTAGTGACATGGACAATTTCCGGTAACCAAAGTTCGGAAACATGTATCAGATCTACCAACCATCCGATCTACGGCGTTCAATGTATGCTGTTTGCAGCATTGGATGAAAGCGCTGAAGAATTGATCTTAAGGGCGGCTTTGAATGAAGATCCGTCAAAATTTGCAGAGATTGCCGTCCCCGTGCTTGCACCTTTATATGTTGACAGGATAGAGCTGAGCGGTGATAAAGATGCAGTCTATATCGACGATACTATGACAGTCAGTGACGCATATTTGCAGTTCAGAGCGAGTTTGGTGCAGTTATTTCCCGAACCTCATGAGGCTGCGGAGATACGTCTGGTCAGCCTTGCTAGAATGGCCGATGAATACAAAGGGCAGAAACCGACCTTGGAAAAACTGCATTATCCGGGTGACAGTTATGACAGCTTCGTACAGGAAGACGGAGACTATTATTTCATGATAGTAATGGATCGTAATCTGGCCGCAGATGGGCGGTACTATTTTGATCCGGATGGAGTGACTGTTTTGTATAACGGGATGACGGTTCCTGATTACGAAGTATGTCCTCTCAGCGGTGACAGTGTTGCCCCGATGTATTCATCGTATATGGGATCATTGCTTATATTTATCAAAGCGCAGATGACGGTGTACAACGGAAGCGTCAGAGTCATTCCTTACGGGATAGATTTTTCGGACTTTGATTTGGATGGAGACGTTATCACAACTGCATGCGAGGCTCCTGTCAGGGCCGGCTATTTGTCAGAAGATGGGTATGTTGCTCTGAATGCAGAGAGCGGCAGCGACGGATTGCACAGCTTCAAGGTGCCGGAAGGAGCAGATAATGTGGTGCTGGTAGTAAAGGGTGATGCCACAGGAGACGGCGCAGCCAATTTGGGAGACGCGGCGAGGATAAAAGCAGCATTCAGGCGCAAACT
>JAFZSM010000030.1 GCA_017619385.1 Bacillota bacterium | reverse complement strand
GTAAGCTCTATGACGCTGTCGCCGCGAAGCAGCCCTACGGTCACCGTCGTACCCAGCTCTCCTCTTATGCTGTCCCTTAATTCATCTCCGTTCATGGTCAGAGCCGAAACTCCGTCCACCGACACTATGATGTCTCCCTTTCTTGCGCCCAAGGCATATGCCGGACCCTTGGTATTGACCGCCATGACATAATACCCGGACTCAACAGGGTCGTTAAGGAAAGTAAGGCCTACGCCGTAATAGGTCCCGGTACCGAACAACGATTGAAGGTAATCTGCGTAGTCATCTGCAGAGATATATCCTGAATACTTGTCGCCGAGGCCGTCCACAAGGCCGTAGTAGGCCGATTCCATGAGCTTGGTCTCATCCACTTCCGTATAGTAGTGATTGCTCAGGAACCACTTGATCTCGTCAAGTTTCTCATATTCTTCCTTGAATGCCGTCAGCTCTTCGTACTCGTCCTCGGACATCATAACGTTTCCGCCGGCGCCGTGCCTTAAAATGAGTATGGTGCCTACGCTCCCTATAAGGAGCGCTGCAATCACCAGAAACACTATAGTTCTTTTGCTTATCTCAACCATAATAACTTTCTCTGACATCTGCCACTTTCATCTGCAGCTGTCTTCTTCCTCTGTACTCGTTTATATTGAGTTCTCCCGCAACGTCCACATGGCCGCTGCTGACTATATCGTAAAATTTATCGCTTCCCCAGAATGATATACATGAAAGGTAGATCCCGTCCTGGGTCTTGACGGTGAACTTGAGGTGCTGACCCTCGCTGCCTATCTTCCGAAAATCCGTGACCTTTGCAAATCTCACGCAGAAAAGCGGCACGGGATTGCCCTCTCCGAAAGGTTCGAGGAGACTCAGGGATTTGGCGAAGCTCAAGGTGAGTTCTTCGGGCTCCAGCTCCTTTTCTATGTAAAGTGACTTCTCCAGCACCGAAGGGTCTTTGTCCACCAGTTCTTTGACGAGCTCTTGCATCTTTGCTCTGAACTCTTCCAGCTTTCCCTCCTTTACGGTAAAACCGCAGGCTCCTGCGTGACCGCCGAAGCGGTCGAAAACGTCTCCGCAGTTCTCGAAAAGCATGTGGAGATTGATGCCCGGTGTGCTTCTTCCGGTCCCTTTAAGAGTTCCGTCCTCCGCGGGACTGACGATGCAGACAGGCTTGTTAAGTTCTTCCTTAAGGCTTCCCGCAACTATACCTGCCACTCCTTCGTGAGCGCCGGGAGCGTATATAACCGGAGCGTATTCTCCGGGGTCGTCGTTTTCAAGAGCGTTCCTGCATATCCTTGCAGTCTCTTCCTGGATCTTTTTCCTTCTCCTGTTGGTCTCAGCTATCTCTGCGGCAAGTTCCGCCAGCTCTTCGTCGCTGTGGTAGCCGGAAAGCAGTTCTACACCGGCAGCGGCGCTTCCCATCCTGCCCAGCGCATTTATATTAGGCGCAATAACAAAAGATATGCCAGACGCATCTATGGGACCTTCAAGGGAAAGTTCCGTCATGAGTGCGTCAAGGCCCCTTCTTTGCCTTCTGTTTATCATCTCAAGGCCGTACTTGACCAAAGTCCTGTTCTCATCCAGGAGAGGAACTACGTCTGCCACGGTCGAAATGGCCACAAGGTCCAGAAAACCGTTCAAAACGGATCTGTCCATGCCTTCGCACATGCGCTCTATGCCCTGAGCTATCTTAAAAGCTACGCCGCAGCCCGAAAGCTCCGCATAGGGATAAATGCTGTCCGATCTTCTCGGGTTCACGGTAAGGCAGTCAGGAGTCATCCCGTCCCTTAGGATGTGGTGATCCGTGACTATGCATTCCATACCCAGGGATTTTGCGAATTCTATCTCTTCACCGGAGGTGATGCCGCAGTCTACGGTGATGAGGACCTCTACACCGTCCGCCGCTATCTTTTTGAACGCCTCTTTGTTGGGACCGTAGCCGTCGTCGAACCTTGAAGGTATGTAATAGGTGACGTTATCGGTGAACTGTTTTAAGAGTCCGAACATAAGAGTGGTGCTCGTGACGCCGTCAGCATCGTAATCTCCGTATACGCATATCCTCTTTCCTTCTCTGCACACCGCAAGTATGCGCTCGCACACTTCCTTAAGATCGGGAAGAAGGAATGGATCGTAGGTATTCTTAGGGGCAACGGAAACGAAGTCCTCGAACATCTCTTCGGGAACGCCCCTTCTTTTCATTATCTTAAGAACAGAAACGGGAACTCCTCGGAGTTCCTGCTCTATTTCTATATTGTCATCTGCCAATATCCAATTTGCCATCAATAAAGATATAGTCCGGGAACGACGTAATAGGTAGCGCTCGTGTCGAGCGGATCCTGATACACACCGTTGACCCTAATTTCGAAATGCACGTGAGCGCCGGTGGAAAGACCGGTGGAGCCCACCTTGGCTATGACCTGTCCTCTGCCGACATACTGTCCCACTGATACGAGTATCTGAGATGCGTGGGCGTAAAGGGTCACGACACCGCCGCCATGGTCTATCATGACATAGTTTCCGTAACCGTTGGGATCCCAGCCCACCCAAAGCACCACGCCGCTGTTTGCTGCAAGGATGTTGGAGCCCCAGTATGCACCGATATCGATACCGCTGTGGAAACTGTACCCTCCGAATATGTATCTGGTGCCGAAGGGGGATGTGATCCTGGTGCTCGCTTCAGATGGCCAGCACATGCCGCCTCCCGTATAATCGCCGTCACCCTGCAGCCTTCTGATCTCCTCGGAAAGAGCATCGGCTCTTGCCTGCAAAGCATCCATCTGGGCTTTGATCTCCTTGTTGTCAGCCTGGGCAGCAGC
>JAFZSM010000029.1 GCA_017619385.1 Bacillota bacterium | reverse complement strand
GGCGGATATTCCTTCTATAAAGATGCCAAGCTCAGAAGGCTTACAAGATACAGATACAATAACCTCCCCCTGGACAGCGACGGCTTCCACTTCTATATAAAGGAAGGAATCGACATCTGGAACCCCGGATGGCAGCCTGTGCAAAAAGAGTTGGACAGCTACGAATGCCGTCACGGTATGGGATATTCAGTCATTAAGGGAGAAAGAAGCGGCCTTGAAGCAAAGCAGGAGATGTATGTCCCCAAAAAAGACAATATTCTTCTCATGCGTCTGACCCTTACCAACCGTTCGGACAGCGCAAAAAGCTTTCAGATCTTTTCCTTCATAGAATTCTGCCTCTGGGATGCCACGGACGATTCCACCAACTTCCAGCGGAACTATTCCATAGGGGAAGTGGAAGTGGAAGGAAGCTGCATCTACCACAAGACAGAGTACAGGGAAAGAAGAAACCATTACGCAGTCTTCTATACAAGCAAAGCCATCGACGGATTCGACACCTCGAGAAACGACTTCATGGGCGTATACGGCTCGCCCAAAGAGCCTAAGGCTGTAACGGAAGGAAAGTGCAGCAATTCCATCGCCCACGGCTGGCAGCCCGTAGGCGTTCATCAGATAGACATGACTCTGGCTCCGGGAGAGAGCGATTCAGTCATCTTCGGCCTTGCATACATCGAAGTACCTCGGGACGAAAAGTTCTCAGCCCCCGGGATCATAAACAAAAAATATGCCCATGACCTCATAGACAGATATCAGACCTGCGAAGACTTTGACAGAGGACTTGAAGAGCTCAGGACCTTCTGGGACGGACTCCTTTCGGGATTCACCGCAGACACTCCCAGCCCCGAAGTCAACAGGATGATAAACATATGGAACGCGTACCAGTGCATGGTCACTTTCAATATGTCGAGGTCTGCTTCATACTTTGAATCCGGCATAGGACGCGGCATGGGCTTCAGAGATTCCTGCCAGGACCTCCTCGGATTCGTGCGCATGATACCCTCCAAGGCAAGAGAGAGGATATTGGATATCGCAGCTACCCAAAAAGTGGACGGGGGCGCCTATCATCAATACCAGCCTCTCACAAAGAAGGGCAATTCGGATATAGGCGGCGGGTTCAACGACGACCCCCTCTGGCTGATTGCTGCGGTCGATGCCTACATTAAGGAGACCGGTGACTGGAGCATACTCAGCGAATCCGTCGATTTCGACAATGATCCAAGTCTTGCGGCACCACTTCTTGAGCATCTGAGAAGGAGCTTTGGCTACACTTTGAGCAAACTGGGCCCCCACGGTCTGCCGCTCATAGGAAGAGCGGACTGGAACGACTGCCTGAACCTGAACTGCTTCTCGGAACACCCGGGAGAATCCTTCCAGGTCACGGGTCTCAGTGAAGGACCGGTAGCGGAATCCGTATTCATCGCAGGTATGTTCGTAAGATATGGAAAGGCTTACGCCGATATACTCAGCCGTTTCGGTCTGAACGGTGAAGCAGCCGATGCGGAAAAAGCCGTGGATGAGATGAGAAAAGCCGTTTATCAAAGCGGCTGGGACGGAGAATGGTTCTTAAGAGCCTATGACGCCCTCGGGAACAAAGTCGGATCTAAAGAGTGCGACGAAGGACAGATATATATAGAGCCCCAGGGCATGTGCATAATGGCAGGACTCGGAGTCGAAAACGGCCTCGCAGAAAAGGCCCTTGAATCCGTAAAGGAAAGACTTGATACCAAGTACGGCATAGTGCTCCTGAATCCTGCTTACACAAGCTACAGGCTGAACCTGGGCGAGATCTCCTCCTATCCTCCCGGATACAAGGAGAACGCAGGTATCTTCTGCCATAACAACCCGTGGGTGATCTTTGCGGAGACCGTCCTGGGACACGGAGACAGAGCCTTCGAACTATACAAAAAGACCTGCCCTGCATTCCTGGAGGACGTGTCGGAAATACATAAGACCGAGCCTTACGTTTACTGCCAGATGGTGGCAGGAAAAGACGCGCCCACCTTCGGCGAGGGCAAAAACTCCTGGCTTACGGGTACAGCCGCATGGACTTTCACGGTCCTGGCCGAACGCATACTGGGAATACAGCCTGCTTACAGCGGACTCTTGATAGATCCTTGTATACCGTCTGATTTCAGTGAGTACAGGATAACCAGAAGATTCAGAGACTGTAACTACCACATCACAGTCAAAAATCCGGAACGGGTACAAAAAGGTGTAAAGAAAATGATCGTGAACGGTAAAGAGGTCCCTTACGGACCCATAGCTCCGTCAAACGATGAACTTGAAATAGAAATAATCATGGGAGATCTGTAGGATCGCGCTAATACTTTTTCTAAAGCAGCAAATCAGCCTGTCATTTTGACAGGCTGATTTGTTTTGTATCTTTATTCTATATTGTATCCTGCAGATTTGAGGACTCTGTTCATTATGGAAAAGCTTAAAGAATCTCCCTCGGGAAGAGCCGCTGCGAATATGATGTCCACAGCTTCTTCGTCAAATTCCCTGAGTTTCGCAAAAAAGGTCCTTGCTTCCGGTCTTTGTATATATCCGACCTTTTTGCTCTTTGCCTCTTCTTCGGCCACCCTTTCCATGAGCTTTTCCTCAGGGACTATATGCATCTCCGCTTTCGGCGCGTAGTGTTTGTACTTTTGCCCCGGAGCCAAAGGGTGATAGTCAGGGTCTTCCGAAGGCTTTTCAAAGAGCGCTTTGTCGTAGCTGACTTCTTCTCCCGTCACGGCCGCTATCATCTCCGGCGTTATGAGTCCAGGCCTCAGTATAGTCATGGTCCGAAGATCAAGGACCGTGGACTCTATACCCCCTTCGCAGGGCTCTCCTGCAATGATGCCGTTTATACGCCCGTCAAGGTCCTCTTTCACGTGCTCCCAGCAGGTGGGGCTTGGGTGTCCGGAAAGGTTCGCCGAAGGACCGGCAAGAAGGGTGCCCGACATGGCTATAAGGGAAAGGGTCGGCTCCGATGCAGGCATCCTGACAGCCACCGTATCGAGGCAGCCTGTGGTCTCACCGGGGACCTCGGGCCTTTTGGGAAGGACTATCGTCAAAGGTCCGGGCCAGAAAGCTTCCGCAAGCCTTTCTATCAGGGCCTTAAGGCCTGAGTATTCTTTGAATTCCTCTCCCGCAGTTTCTTCCAACACGGGCGATAGCCTTCTTATATCTTCTGTTTTTGCTATATGTACTATGAGAGGATTATCAGAAGGCCTGCCCTTGGCGGCATAGGCCTTTTTCGCTGCATCGGAATCGAAGGCATCCGCCCCCAGTCCGTATACGGTCTCCGTGGGGAAAGCAACAAGCCCGCCTTTTGCGATGACCGCAGCCGCCCTTTTTATATCCTTTTCACTCGTATCATAGATAACAGTCTTCAATACTCTTTTTGCTCCTTTTAACGAAAAATAATTATGTGTTCGAATCCAATATGTCTTTGCGGACTGGATCCATACGCTCATCACCGAAACCGAAATCCATCTCTTTGTAGCTCCAAAGAGCATGGCCTATCCCGTATTCTTTGAAAACTTTGTGTATATCGCGGTACCAGTTCAATGTGCTGTCAAGATCCGCTCTGTCTATGACGCCGTATTCTCCGCAGTAAAGAGGCAGATCGAATTTTGCCGCCGTATCCACGGCATCTTTGAACAGTTTTTCGAAAAAACCCGGAGACATGACCGCCTCTTCATCATATCCTGTGATGAGAGTGTCATCTCCGTATATTTTTTTAGTCATTTCTGCGCCATATCCGTAGCTGACGGGATAGACGGATTCGAAATCAGCAGGCATCATGGGCTGCCAATATGCCCTCTGATGGGTAAAGAACTGAGGGTCGTAGCAGTGAAAACCGAGGACAGTATTCTCATCGAAAGGTCCTTTCAGATCCTTTACAGCCCTCACGCTGTTGTACCAATAGCTGCCCAGGACTATCTTTGTATCGGGGCAGGTCTTCCTTATCCTTCTTATGCACTCTGAAGATATCCGTTCCCATGCAGGAAGGAGTTCCTTATCCGTCACTTCGTTCAGAAGATCGAATGCGATGCGGTCCCCATATTTTCCGAAATTTGAGGCAAAGGATTCCCATATGGTATAGAAAAGCTCCTGATAGCGCTCACTGGAAAAGAAACCGCTCTCTCCCTCCTGTGCATCAAAGGAATAGCCGGGGGTCTTATGAAGGTCTATCAATAAGTTAAGTCCGTGGCCTCCGCACCAGTCTACGGCTTTTTGTATGCGGCAGAGCCCGTCATCCGTGACCGAGCCGTCTTTACTTAGAATAATATCATAGTCCACGGGAAGCCTTAAGTGATCGAATCCCCAGTCCGCTATCCTCGATATATCATCTTCTTTTATGAAATTGTCAAGCCTATCCTTTGAATAGTCACACTGGGAATACCACCCTCCAAGGTTTATCCCGTGCACAAAGCCTTTCCATTCTCTCATTTTATCTTTCTCCCGCTTGCTTCTCTATTTAGAATTATACTTCGCAATGGTATCCAAAAGCCACTGCCCTGTCTCGGAAAAATCATCTCTTTCATAGCCGCTGTATTTGATTATGCTCGACTTCACCGCCGAGCAGGCTTCTGCAAAGTTGGAAAAAGACCACATGCAATATGAGATGTTCTCCTCTTCAAGCAGTTCTATCCATCGGTCAGCACTTTCCAGGTCTCTTGGAAAACCGCCGCTTGAAGACGTCACTCCGTATTCGGTGACGAAAACGGGAAGGCCGTTTTCGCTCACGGTCTTCACCATATCCATAAACTCCTGCTTGTGGCTCGCTGCATAGAAGTGGAATGTATAAAGGACGTTGTCAAAACCCAGGGGATCTGATGAAACGTCATAAAGGCCTTTTGACCAGTCCGGATTTCCCACTATGATCACCGCATCAGGATCCTTTGCTCTTATCACAGGTATTATGCGCTGCGCATAAGCTTTGACGCTCTGCCAGTCCACTCCGTTGGGTTCGTTGCATATCTCGTAGAGCACGTTGCCGTATTTGCTGTACTTTTCTGCCATCTCCGAAAAGAAGGCTTCGGCTTCATCCGCATAGATATTGGGATCGCCTTCGCTGAGGACGTGCCAATCTATGATGACGTACATGTCCTGATCTTTTGCATATTCGACGCCCTTTGATACGTCTTCTTTGTAACGGTCCTTATCTCCTTTGGTGCAGTATCCTATGACTCCCATACCGTAGGTATACACCGCCAGTCTGAAAAGATTAACTCCGTAGTCTTCCGAAAGCTCCCTGAAAAGCTCCTGATTTATGAATTTTTCCGAGGTCAAAAGCTCGTGGGAACTGACGCCTCTCAGCATGACGGGTTCTCCGTCTTCCGAGCAGAGCTTACCGTCCTTTACCCGGAGTTTTCCGCAGGATGACGGACGTGCCCTTCCGTCGTCATAAACGTTCCCTTTGCTTTTGCTGCTTCCGCAGCCGGCACAAAGGCCCAAAAGCATGGCGATCGTAAGTATAGCTGCAATGACTTTTTTCATTTCCCTGTCTCCCGTATCATGCATTTTGCTTTCCCGTCTTGATGGTCGCAGCGTAAGCGCTGTTGCAAAGACCCAGTATGGCGGAAAGTATGAAGAGGGTCTCAAGACCCAAGGACTGCCATATCCATCCTCCGAAAAGAGCGATAAGTATGGTTATCAGATGGTTGACCGATACTCCTGTGGATATGGTTGCTCTGACTTCCTCCGCACTGTCTGAAAGATCCTGGACGTATACGTTGGCAGCCATTGAAGCCATGGATATTATGGAATCCAGGACATAGTTGACACAGCATATTATGAATGCCACGTTCATGGGGAAGAAGTGGTGGGCGAATCCGTAGAAGAAACAGACTATGACAAGGATCAGGGTATCCGTGATCATGACCACTTTGTATCCCAGACGGTCTATGATCCTGCCTATGACCGGCGCCATGAAATAGCTGGTTACGGAAGTGACCGCAAAGAGCATGCTGATGACTTTTGCATCTGCTCCGTAAAAGAGAACCAGAACGTAGGGGCCGAAAGTCAGGAATATCTGCTTCCTGGCTCCGTAGAAGACTTCCAGCATGTAATACTTTCTGTATTTCTTATGGAAGTAAAACCTGCGCTTGTTTGCATCCTGTGCGCTGCTGCCTTCCATCTTCATGGTCCCGAGGGTCCCTATCAATACAATTACCGTGGACACGGCAAATATGATCCTGTAAGTCACAAGGTTGCCGGGCAAAAAGAACAGCACCGCAATGACCAGCAGGTATCCTGTGAGCATACCTATCTGATGAGTGGCGTTCTGAAGGCCCAATGCAGCGCCGCTGTGTCCGTCCTTTGCGTACTCAAGAGACAGGGTGTTCCTCATTCCCAGCTGCATATGTTCGCCGAGAGAATAAATGAATATGGCCAGAGTCGCAAGTATACGCGTGGGCGGCACCGTAGTTTGAAGGACCATGCCGGCCAACATTATGGCTGCGCCTATCCTGTATATCTTCTCTGCAGAGAATTTGTAAAGGACTGCAAGTATGAGGACCAAAGCAAGACCCGGCAGTTCTCTGAAGAACTCCGTGACTCCGCGGTCGAACTCGCCCATGGCCACTATCTCTGCCAGATAGTTATCGAGTATGCCCTTGTAAAGACCGTATGACAAGCCGAAGGTCACAACGGAGAGAAAAAACGGTTTCCAGCCGGATCCTTCTCTGAATACTTTTGTGTATCTATCCATAAAAACCTCTAGATGAACTGTACCCTTACGCCTGCCGGAAACTCTATCTCTTCTTCAAAGCAAGAGGTGTTGATAGTCACATGACGCATTTTCATTGTTTTTCCTCCTGTATACTACTGTTTTTTGATAAGTCCGATTTATGTACACAGTATATCAGTTTCAGACAATGTTTTCCAGTTGAATGCTAAAGCTTCAGCCGGGACAAATGAAGACCGCCTGCTCACGCATACAGCGATCAGGCGGCCCTTTGTGTTGTTGGTGATATTGCGATCTTTAGCCTTGAAGCTTGAGATATGCAAGACGTGATTGCTTGTACAGCTCTTCTTCAAAGGCTGCCGGAATGGTGTTCATAGACACTCTGACTTTCTTGCCCGGTACGCAGTGAGTCTCGACAAATTTCCTTGCTGCTTCGCGCTGCTCTTCTTCTGTGAGATCAGGAGGAAGAGCCAGGTTCACGGAGATGATGATCTTGTCGCCGTATTCCTGGAACAGCTTCTCGCTGTCATTCATGGGCTGCGGAGTCCAGGACTGCCAACCGCCCTCGATATATGCTTCGATACGGGTCTCATTGTGTCCGCAGGAATGGAGATCTGCTATGAGACCTTTGGATTTGATGTGATCCGTCATCTGCTTCATGAAGGGGACTATCATCTCCATCGCTGCTTCCTGGGAGAAGAAAGGAGACTTCTGGGAACCCCAGTCGTCATGAACGTTGAAGCTGTCCACTTCCGGGAAGTACTCTACGACCTTGTCTATGATATCCATATACAGTTTGGTCGTTTTTGCAAAGAGAGCCTTGAGAGCATCCTGCTGATCTTCGTCTATCATAGCCATAGCGGCATTTTCAAATCCCATGAAGGAGATCAGACGCTCGAACCAGGCGCCGTTGAGAAGAGATACTACTACCCACTTGTCGGTGGTCACGTAATCCTTGTTGATCTCGCGGGACTTTGCCCAATCCCAGCTGTTGATATCGGGGAAATGAAGGATCTCCTCCCAGTCGTTGGCATCCTCAAGGGGATGATCATAAGCAGGGTCCTCCATGGAACCTCCCGCTACGGGCACGTAGACCCAATGGATCCCGAACATATCTTCGCCGCCGCCGTCTTCTTTTTTAAACGGCACGCCTTCTGACACGAATGCGCGGGCGATATTATCGGGGATCACGGAGGGGTTGAAACTAAGGTTGCCGCCGCGTCCGAGGGGAATCCACATGGGATAGCCGTCGCTGTACATAAGGCGCATGTTTTCCTTTTCGGAAATGGGACGGTCATAATAGCGGACTACGCTTCCTCGAGCCACTTCTTCTCTGACTACTTTGAGCTCACTCTCATTAAAAGGTATCTTTTCCATTACTACTCTCCTTAAAATATTTAAATCTTTATCATACCAGGGAATTATATCCGGGCCATTAAGGCCTTGAATCAAAATGTATTATACCATAATTTACGGTGAACATGATATAATATAATAAAATATAGATACTATATATAGCAATATTGAAAAGGAACAAGATTTTGGCAGATCACTTTTCACATTTAAGTTCAAAGGAGCTGACCGTCAAGAACGGATTTGACTGCGGCTGCGGCAGGCATCACGGGATGCATATGAAATACCTCGACATAGGGAAAGGCGCCGCAGACAAAGTCCCGGAAGCCGTCCTTGCTCTCGGCTGCAAAAAGCCCATGGTGCTCTGCGACAAAAACACATACGAAGCTTTGGGAAGAAAGGTTTCGACGCTTTTGTCTGAAGCCGGGATAGAATACAAGATCTTCATTATCCCCTGCCCTAAAGGGGATAAACTGGAGCCTACTGAATACACAGTGGGAAGCGCCGTTTTGAATTTTGACCAAAGCTGCGACCTCGTCATAGCTGTGGGAAGCGGAGTCATAAACGACACAGCAAGAGTGCTGAGCACAACGACAAAAGTACCCCAGCTCACGGTGGGTACCGCGCCTTCCATGGACGGGTATGCATCGGCTTCTTCTTCCATGGTGGTAAACAACGTTAAGCAGACACTTCCCTTGAAAGCACCCGAAGGCCTCATCCTTGATACGGACGTACTCTCAGAAGCTCCCATGAAAATGCTCTGCGCAGGACTCGGAGACATGCTGGGCAAGTATACGGCTCTTTGTGAATGGAAACTGGCAGCTCTGTTCAGAGACGAGAACTACTGCGAAGAGATCGCTTCCCTCATGGAGAATTCTCTTTGCAAAGTTACGGAAAACGCCAAGGGTCTGAAAGCAAGAGACCAAGGAGCCGTAGAAGCAGTGACAGAAGGCCTCGTAAACAGCGGTATAGCCATGGCTTTTCTGGGCAATTCCAGGCCGGCATCGGGGCAGGAGCACTATTTCTCCCATTGCTGGGAGATGTTCGCCCTGGATAGAGGAAAAACTTACGAACTCCACGGCCTGCAGGTGGGTCTCGGGACCCTCTACACCGTCACTATCCTTGACAAACTCAAGGACATAAAGCCGAGCATGGACAAGGTCATGGGATCCGCATCGAGTTTTGACGAAAATAAGTGGGAAAACGAGATAAAAAGAGTTTTCGGAAACACCGCCGGTGAGATCCTCGCTCTTGAAGACAGACTTAAGCAAAACGATGCAGAAGGAAGGATAAGGAGAGCAGCTTCCATAGTATCAAGGTGGGATGAAGCCGTAAAGATCATAAGCGAAAGCATCCCGTCACCTCAGTGCATCTACGACATGATGAAAGATGCAGGGATCCCCACAAGGCCGGAAGACATAGGAGTCAGCAAACAGGACGTGCTCGACGCCTTCGTCTATTCCCGCAATATACGGGATAAATACCTGCTGAGTTCCATGGTTTGGGATATAGGGTATATGGATGAGATGAGAGAGCATCTTGAAAAAGCATTGGATAGTTATTAGACGATATATACAGAAAGGTAATTGAAATGGACTTTAAAGACACTGTACTCGGTATAGAATTCGGATCCACGAGGATCAAAGCTCAGCTGCTGGGAAGAGACCATATGCCCTTGGCTTCCGGCAGTTTTGAATGGGAAAACCAGCTCGTGAACGGCATGTGGACTTACTCCATGGATTATATCCACCAAGGCCTCAGAGAATGCTTTGCAGACCTTAAAAAGGACGTGTATGAAAAGACGGGGCAAAAGTTCACCACCACCGGAGCCATAGGAGTTTCCGCCATGATGCACGGCTATCTTCCCTTCGACAAAGACGAAAAACTGCTTGCCGAGTTCAGGACCTGGAGAAACACCTGTACCGAGGAGTCCGCAGATAAACTCTCGGAGCTGTTTAACTTCAACATTCCTCAGAGGTGGTCCATTGCCCACCTTTATCAGGCCATATTGAATAAGGAAGATCACGTTCCTTCCATAGCTCATCTGTCGACCCTTGCAGGGTATATACACCGGAGGTTCACGGGAAAACACGTCATGGGCATAGGAGAAGCTTCGGGAGTGTTCCCCATAGACAGCAGCAAGATGAGCTACGACGAGTTCATGCTTGACAAATTCGATGAGCTCATAAAGCCGTTCGGCCTCCCCTGGAAGATAAGAGATATACTTCCCGGCATACTCATGGCAGGTGAGATCGGCGGATACCTCACAAAAGAAGGGGCTTTGCTTTTAGACCCGACAGGTGAGTTTGAAGCCGGCATACCTGTAGCGCCTTGCGAAGGAGATGCAGGGACCGGCATGGTAGCCACTAACGCCGTAAGGGAAAGGACAGGCAACGTATCCGCAGGAACGTCCACCTTTGCCATGATAGTTGCAGACCACCCCTTGGGAGTGCACAAAGAAGTGGGAATGGTGACCACGCCCTCCGGCCTTCCCGTCGCCATGGTGCATTGCAGCAACTGTACCTCGGATATAAACGCATGGGTAAACGTCTTTGAAGAATTTGCAAATGCTTTAGGCGCGGATATTCCGAAGGGAGATCTTTACACACTTCTTTTCAAAAAGGCCCTTGAGGGAGATCCGTCATGCGGAGGCCTTTTGAGCTACAACTACTATTCGGGAGAAGCGATATTGAGCATCAACGAGGGAAGGCCCCTTTTCGTCAGGACCCCGGACAGCGAGTTCACCCTTGCAAACTTTATGAGGATGCACCTTCAGTCCGCTCTTGCTACGCTCAAATACGGACTCGACATATTGAGAGACGAAGAACATATCAAAGTCGACAGAATAACCGGTCACGGAGGTTTCTTCAAGACAGAAGGCGTGGGGCAACGCATACTGTCCGCCGCCATAGGAGCGCCCATAAGCGTAATGGAAACAGCGGGAGAAGGCGGCCCCTACGGCATGGCTCTCCTCTGCGCATATATGCTGTGGAAGGACAAAGATGAAAGACTTGAGGACTATCTGGACAAAAAGGTGTTCTCAGAGACCAAAGTGAACAGCCTCATGGCAGATGAGAGTGATATAAAAGGTTTCAACGAATTTTCTTCAAGATATGTAAAGGCGATGGGCCTTGAGACCCTCGCATCCGAAGTAACAGGCTGAAACCCCTGTATTAAGAGCAGGCATCAAAAAAGCTGACCGCCTTTTCTTGCGGTCAGCATTATTGATGCATTTTTGTTGCCTACTGGAACTCAAATACGGCTACGAACTCCGTATCTCCATCGATGTCCACCGTGAACTGGGGCTCGGTGGTATAATCTTCACCGTTCTTTGTCCATTTCACGAAATGGTACCCTTCGATGTATTCGAATGCTCCTATGGTGTAGGTAACATTCTCATCGTAGATGCCGAAAGATGCCCACTGATAGGGTTCTTCCGGATCGAATTCCGGGGTCTCGGTGCCCGCCGCATAGGAGATCGCTCCCATCCCTTCGGTGTTTATGGTGACTGTGAATCTGACGTCAGGGATCTCCATAGGTGTGAGATGGTACTCAGCATCCTTGGTCTTTACGAGAACTCCGTCTTCACCTTCCTCTGTGACGGTGACTTTCAGGTCACCGCCTCCGCCGGCTGATGTCAGCGTTCCCTGAAGGCTGCCCTTTTTCACCGTAAGAGTACCGCCGAAGGAATTCTCCACCCAGTCTTCTCCGTTCATAAAGCCTACGTACCAGCCCGGATCTGCGATGTCGTCCATATATGTGATCGACAGCATATCGCCCGCTTCATCCGTAAAATATCCGGAACGCGTCCATTCTCCTGTTTCTTTTCCGCATCCGGCCATGACGAAGATCATCGACGCACACAGCATCAAGCTTAATATTTTCTTCATATCCATTACCTCTCTGTTGTAGCAAATGACTTTTTTTGCATTATATTACAGCTTCGCGATCCGTGCAAGTCTGAAGCGAATACGAAAGATATGAAAACCGAGGGGCTTTTTTATGCCCCTCGGTCAGATGCTTTTGTATCCGGATGCTTCTTAGTTGTTCTTGGTTGCGATTCCGAATCTTTCCATATTGTACTTATATACTGCGTCGTAGGTAGCCTGCATGACTCCGGGGTGGCAGCATCCGCCGAGGATGGACGGGATGAAGTACTTCATGCCGTTCTTCTCGCAGATGTACTTGACCTGGTTGTAGACTATCTCTTCTGTCCAATCGTCAACGTCAACTACTGTGTTGTCGATCTCGCCCATGAAGGTGATCTGCGGTCCGTACTTCTCGATGAGATCCTTGATGTTGTTGGTGCCTGCAGGTCCCTGCCAGATGTCGATACCCATCTTGATCATGCCGGGAACGAGGTTGGCTGCATAGGAGTCACTGTGGTGTACGATCAGCTCAACACCGTGGGATTTGTAGTATCCATAGATCTGTGTGAATGCCGGAACGATGAATTCATCGAACATCTCCGGTGAAAGGAAGGACTGCTGGAGGCTGCCCCAGTCATCGTGATGCAGGATGCAGTCGGGCTTTACATACTTGCAGACCTGCTCTGCATATCTGAGCTCATAGTCTGTGATGTAGTCGATCAGTTCGTGCATCTCATCGGGATACTCATAGAATGCCTCAAGGCATCCGACCATTCCCATGAGGTAGTGGCACTGCTCGAATACGCCGGGGGTCACTGTCATGGTCGCGAAGTACTCGTTGCGATCGACAGCTTCGGCTTCTTTGATGGCATCTGCCCAGTCTTCCTCCGTGAAATCGAGGGAAGGAGCCTTGACTGTATCTTTCCAGTGCTCTATGTCCTTGAGGAAGATGTGCTCTTCATCATGGCAGGGGAACGGTCCCGGAACGTTCTCGGGGAACTGGATCCATACGCCCCACCCGTTACGAAGGGGTGGCTGACCCTTTGCGGGTCTTGGGAATCTCTTTGAAACAGGGTTGCTGCGGATATTGCCAAAGGCTTCATGTCCGTTTACGAAACGGTCGGGATTGCCGCCACGGATCGTTTCGATCAAATTTTGTCTTCTGGTAAGCATTGATTTCCTCCAAACTACTCTATGTGTTTTTGTTTGATTATACAATTTATTATATACTATTTTTCAAATTAATGATATATCATTTTTAAAATAATATGACCGTTTACGGGCGTTTTGCGACTATTTTGCCGGAAAACGTCCAAAGCTCTTTCCTGTCACCAGTAGCTCCTGAGGCCAGTTTGTCATATCGATCGATAAATTTTGACCGTAACGGCGAACTACTTTTTCTTTACGTACTTTCTGATATCGAGGGCAACTGCAATGACGATGACGAGACCCTGTACCACGTAGTTGTAGTAGGGGTTCACGCCGAGGAACTGAAGGATGATCTTAAGGAGCTCGAAGACCAAAACTCCGATGAGAACTCCTGATACGGTTCCTATTCCTCCGGTCGTCGATACGCCGCCTATGGTGCAACCGGCGATAGCCTCGAGCTCATAGCCCTGAGCAAGACCGGAAGACGCGCCTCCGGACTTTGCTGCAAGGAGATATCCGGCTATGGCGTACATTATTCCCGCGGTCATATATATGAGCCTTAAGGATCTGCCTGTATTGACACCTGATACTTCTGCGGCCACTTCGTTTCCGCCTATAGCGTACATATATTTACCGTGGGTCGTCTTGTTGTAGATGAACCAAAAAATACAGCCCATTATGACCATGACGACCAAAAGGTGGGGAAGGTTGAATTCTCTCGGATTGCCCCACCTGCCTGCTATGACGTCGATGTATTTTTGCTGGAAACCGCCGATCGGCTGAGCGTTGGTGACTACAAGGCAGATACCGTAAACGATGGTCTGCATACCGAGCGTGGCGATAAATGGCGGTACATGAAGCCTTGAAATGACCGTTCCGTTTAGGTACCCGATAAAAGCTCCTATAACGACCACTATGAGCAATATGAGCCACATGTTCATTTCTGGGAAGGGAGATACACGGCCTGTATAGTCGCCTCTTTGGATGAGTATACCCGCGATACATCCGGCAAGACCTACCTGACGGCCTGCAGAAAGATCCGTACCCTTAGTGATAAGACAACCTGATACGCCAAGAGCAATGACGAATCTGATCGTGGTGTTTGCGATCAGATTGCTCAGGTTCCCCCAGGACGCGAAATTTTCAACACTCACACCCATGACGAGCGTCGCTGCAAGAAGCAGTGCAACGATCGGGTTCTCTTTAAAATACTTTAAAACTTTTTTCATTTTTCTGAACCTCTCCCTTTATTCGAACTGAGTTGCAAGACTCATTATTTTTTCCTGTGTCATATCCTCGCCTTCAACGAATCCGGTGACTCTGCCGTCACACATGACCATGATACGATCCGACATACCGATAAGCTCGTCCATTTCGGAAGAGATCATTATGACAGCCCTTCCTTCTCTTGCGAGCTCTTCGATTATGCAGTAGATCTCATATTTCGCGCCGACGTCTATTCCTCTTGTCGGTTCATCAAGTATAAGGACTTCCGGATCGTTTGCGAGCCATCTTCCCACAAGAACTTTCTGCTGGTTTCCTCCGGAAAGCGACTGGATCTGGGTCTTGGAGGACGGTGTCTTTATATTCATCTTTTCGACGTTATCTTTTACCAGCTGCTCGACTTTGCTGTCATCGATATACAGGTTATGCTTTAGGTACTTTTTAAGAGATGCCACAGAGATATTGTCTGCAACTGAAAGCACACCCAGTATACCGCTCCCCCTCCTGTCCTCGGTGAGCATTGCGATACCTTGATCTATGGCATCCTTCGGACGGTTTACATGGATCTCTTTACCCTTGTATAAGATCTGTCCCTTCGTATGGGATCTTATACCGAAGAGCCCCTCCATGAGCTCCGTCCTCTGGGCTCCGACAAGGCCTGCAACGCCCAGGATCTCTCCTTCCTTTACTCCGAACGTGACGTCTCTGAAGCTCTTCGGGTTTATAGATGTGAAATCCTTAACCTCGAATACGGTCTCTCCGGGTTTATTGTTTCTCTGGGGATACAGGTTGGAAAGCTCTCTGCCTACCATTTTCGTGATGATGAAATCATTGGTAAGGCCCTTTGCATCCCAGGTCCCTATATATTTGCCGTCTCTCATGATGGTAACTTCGTCGGAGATCTTCAGTATCTCGTCCATCTTGTGAGAGATGTACACTATGGCAACACCTTCTTCCTTGAGTTCATTGACTATCCTGAACAATGCGTCAACTTCGTTCTGCGTCAGGGAAGAGGTGGGTTCGTCCAAAATCAGCACTCTGCAGTTTGCGGAGATCGCCTTTGCTATTTCCACCGACTGCATCTGAGACACAGACAATTCGCCCTCCTTTTGCTTAGGGTCGAAATTCATATGGACCCTCTCAAGAAGAGCTGCCGTATCTTCATACATTTTCTGATGGTCCACGACTTTAATAAAGCCGAGGACTTTCTTCATGGGATATCTACCGAGATATATGTTCTCACCTATGGTCCTTGCGGGGATAGGCTGCAGTTCCTGATGGACCATAGCTATACCCTTGTTAAGAGCATCCATTGGGTTGTGGATCTCGGCCTTTTCTCCGTCTATGTATATCTCACCCTCATCCATTGTATATATGCCGAACATACATTTCATGAGAGTGGATTTGCCGGCTCCGTTCTCTCCCATAAGGGCATGGACTTTGCCGGGCTTGAGTTTCAGCTGTACGTTATCGAGAGCCTTTACTCCCGGGAACGACTTGCTGACGCCTCTCATTTCAAGAGTGTATTCACTCATTTAGATTCCTCCGCCAAAACTTCTATTTTGGTTTAAAAAAGCGGGCAAGCTTTTTGCTTGCCCGCCGTGTCCGATGCGGACATAAAATCTTTTTACGCTACTGTACCTTTACGTAGTCTACCCAGTACCAGTTCTCAAGAGCTTCACCGTTGAGTGCCTTGATAGCTGCGTCAACTGCTGTGTGGGACTGTCCTACGTGGTCGTTAAGAACGGTTCCTGTCATGGTTCCGGCTTTGACCATCTGCTGGCATTCTTCAAGAGCATCAACACCGACAAGATAGATATCCTGGCCGACTTTTCTGCCT
>JAFZSM010000028.1 GCA_017619385.1 Bacillota bacterium | reverse complement strand
CTTGGTCTTGATGACCACAGGTCCCGCCGATTCGACTTTCTTCTTAAGTTCGAGAGCGTCTTCCTTTTCCTGCTCCTTTTCCGCTGCAAGGGCTGCGTTCTTCTTTTCAAGGACCTTCAAATTGGCATCCGTTGCCTGAATAGCCAGTTTCTTGGGAATGAGATAGTTTCTCGCATGTCCGTCGGACACCTTTGCAACTTCTCCCTTTTTTCCTATGCCTTTTACGTCTTCAAGTAATATTACCTGCATGGTTACCTCCTAAAGAATTCCCTCAAGTCTCATTGCCTGCACCACCTGGCTTATGGCTACCTCGTGGGCTACGTCAAGCTGCACTCCCGCAGCCTCTCTGTGTCCTCCGCCTCCCAGTTTTTCCATAAGGGTCTGCATGTTATATCTTCCGTTGGATCTGGCAGAGACCATGGTCGTCTGCCCGTTCCTTCCTGCGGCCACCGCTGCGTCCACGCCTTTCATGGTGAGGAGCTCGTCTGCGGCCTGGGATACTATGAGCTGCATCGCCGGGTCTACGTCCTTGGTATAGGCTACAGCCACTCCGTTGGACAGGACCTCAGCGTTGGCTATGACGTTGGTCTTTTTCTGATAGAATCCCAGATCTATCTTGAAATAGTCCTTTACCACCGCCGTATCGGCTCCGTTCCTCTTGAGCCACGATGCAGCTTCAAAGGTCCTGACTCCTGTGTTGGTCGTAAAGTTCTTCGTATCCAGCGTTATGCCCGCAAGGAGGGCGTCGGCCTCAAAGCGGTTTATATCGCCCATTTCACCGGAGTACTGGAGCATCTCCGATACCAGCTCGCTGGCGGACGATGCATAGCTCTCCGTAAAGGACAGCACCGTGGGTTCCACGGCGTCCCCGGCTCTTCTGTGGTGGTCGATGACCGCGACTTTCTTCGCCCGTTCGCATATCTCAGGGAATTCGGATATGACAGCCCTGTGATGATCCACAAGGACCACCAAAGTCTTTGCGGTGAGCTTTTCCAAGGCAGCTTCATGGGACAGGAACTTGTATGCGCACTCCCCGTCGTCATCCAGCTGCTTTAGGGCATCCTGATAAACGCTGTCTATGCCGTCTCCCGGCTCTTCCAGCACTATGTAACACTCCTTGCGGAGATTGTGAGCCATGGCGTATATGCCAAAGGATGAGCCTATGCTGTCCATATCAGGACGGGAATGTCCGAGGATAAGCACTCTGTCCGCATCTCTCATGAGGTTCATAAGGGCGTGAGCCATCACGCGGCTCCTTCCCTTGTTCCTCTTTTCCACCGAAGGGAGGTTCCCTCCGAAGTATTCCGTATCTCCCTTATCGTCTCTTACCACAGCCTGGTCTCCGCCTCTTCCCAGGGCAAGTTCCAGGGCTTCGTTGGCGATCTGCTGAAGATCTGAAAGTTTAGCTTCTCCCACTCCAAGGCCTATGGAAAGGGAAGCAGGGAAGTCTGCATTGGTCTCTATGGCTCTTATCCTGCTCAGTACAGGGAAGTTGTTTGCCTCAAGCACCGGCAGGTATTTGTTCTTGAACAGAAGCGCATATCTTGAGTCGCTCATACCGAAGACGGATCCATCCATCTCCTTTGCCCAGCTGAAAATGACCTCGTCTATCTCCGCCGCGACTTTGGATCTGTTTTCTATGGGCGTTGCCTGGAGTATTTCGTCCAGGTTGTCTATGTTGATGTATGCCATACATACCAGTGAATCTGAATACTTTATCCTCAGGGTCTCTTCCATGCTCACGTTTCTGAAGAAGAGCATACGGTAATCCCTTTCGGCTTCGGAGACGTAGGCGGCAGTCACGCTGTATACGTCGTTTTCTATGCGGACTTTAAGCACCGTGCTCTCGTCTTCGAAAAAGTCTTTCAGGTCTTCTTTTAGTATGAAGTCTGAGAGTTCTGTCTTTCCTCCGAACACCTCTTCAAACGCGGGGTTTGTCCACTGGACCGTATAGTCCCTGTCTATGACGCAAAGGAGCAAGGGAGCTCCGAAGGAGAATGAGTTCATCAGATCCTCTCTGTCCTGAAGGACTTTTCCCTTGTATTCCGTCAGTTTTCTGAGTACGTTTTTCTCCGTTACGTATCTGTGAAAGGCGAAGATCGCTGCCACTGCCAGTATGCAGATGATCCCTGCCACCAGGTTGAACCAAAGGACTACAATGCAAAGGACCAGCATCGCTATTATGTCGATACTGATGTAGGCTCTTGCTATCTCCAGTCTCAGTTTGTTGTTCATACCTTCCTCCGCGCTATGCCCTGTTCAGAGCATTTTTTTCACGTCAAAAACCGCCAATGCCTAAATTGACATTTTATTTTATCACAAATCTTATAAATAGAGTAGAAATAATATATGTTGTTTCTGTGTATATAACTTTCGGCCTTGGACTTTACAGGTATCAACAGTGGCTATTATATGATATAATGTGCCCATGAGAATACGAAAAGAAACAGACGGTCTTGAAAAAGACGATATATCCCTTATCGCAACCGCATCCGATGCCCTGGGGCATCCCGCAAGGGTGGAGCTGTTCAGGTTCATCTATATGCGCAACATGAACAGGACTCCGGTTTGCAACAAAGATCTGGTAGAAGCCTTCGACTACGCCCAGGCCACCATCTCACAACACATGAAAAAGCTCCTCATCTCCGGTATAGTGACCGCAGAAAAGAAAGGAACTTATTCTTATTATTTCGTGAATCTGGGCATGCTGGCCAAGTACCTGGACGCAGTCAAGAAACTCAATTCCTGACAACAGTACCGAAAAACAAAAAAGACTTCGGCTCATTTTTGCCGAAGTCTTTTATTGTGTTTTCTTTTATTCTCCCAGCGCCTCGAGCTCTGCAGATGTCATGAGCTCAACATCCGCCTCGTGTTCAACACCGTTTCTTAAGTAAGTGATGTGGATCACATCTCCCGACTTGTACGATACCAGCAGGGAGTACATCTTGTTCATGGTGCCGACCTTGGTGCCGTTCACCGTCAATATGACGTCTTTTTCCTGGAGTCCTGCTCTGTCTGCTCCGCCGCCTTTTGCAACGCTGGCAATGTAGATGCCCTTTGAAGATCCGTAGTATTCTTCAAGTGCTTCTGTGCTTACAGAAGACTGCTGCTCTATACCTATGGCGGTGATCCCCAGATACACCCTCTCGAAGGATCCATTCTCTATGATCTGCTCGATAATGGGCTTAGCAACATTGATGGGGATGGCAAATCCCATGCTCTCTCCGTCGGATGACTTGGCTGAAGCAATACCTATAACCTGTCCCTTGGCGTTGAGGAGAGGTCCGCCGGAGTTGCCGGAGTTGATGGCTGCATCTGTCTGGAGCAGGCCTTCCATGGTCGTCCCGGAAAGGGATGATGAGCTGGACACGGTTATGGTCCTGTCAAGGCCGCTTATGATGCCCTGGGACATGGATCTTTCAAAGGTGAGACCCAAAGGATTGCCTATGGCCGCTGCATATGAGCCTATCTTCACCTGATCGGAATCTCCCAGTTCCGCTGCAGTAAGACCTGTCTTTTCGATCTTTACCACCGCAAGGTCCAGGGTGGAATCGTTCCAAAGAAGAGTTCCTTCTGCGTTGCTTCCGTCGTAAAGGCTGATGTTGATCGTTTTATAATTGCCGTCGTTGACCACGTGGGAGTTTGTCACTATATATCCGTTGCTGTCTACTATGAATCCTGTTCCCACTGCCGTGGCTTCCTGGGTGTAGTTCTGTCCTCCGCCCCAGTACCAGCCGTAATTATATGTCTGCTCGTAGGTGCACGTTACGCTGACTACGCTGGGCATGACTTTCTCGGCTATGACTTCCGCCAGACTGTAATCGCCGCTGACATTGATAGTGACCGCTCCTGTCTGCTCGGCTTTGGCTGCTTCGCTTTCCTCCTGTACGTTGGTACTGTCCATATCTATAAGGCCTGTATCGTTTCCGATCTTTTTATTTATAGTCTCCTTCACCCAGTCTGCGCAAAGACCTCCCGCAAGACCGGATCCGAAAGCCATGACCGCTATGAGTATCACTGCAACTATTTTCTTTCCCGCATTCATTTTATTAACCTCTTTGCTTATATTATGAATAGTTTGCTGGCTTCCGTCCTGCTCAGGGTCTCAAGGGATATGTCCTTTCCGCAGCTGAAGCCTTTGCTTTCCAGAACGTTGGTCATGGTAGCCACGGCCATTTCCGGGAAGTTGTTTTCCTTGCTGAGATGTGCGAGCAGTAGTTTTCTGTATTTGATCTCTCCGCCCAAAGAGTCCTGGAGCAGTATCCGGGAAACAGCCTCTGCAGCCGCTTCGTTGGAAAGGTGTCCTGATTTGCTGAGTATCCTCTGTTTTAAAAACCAGGGGTACCTGCCTATCCTGAGCATGCTTTCGTCGTGGTTGCTCTCAAGGACCAGTATGTCCGCTTTTCTCATGTATCTGTAGCAGTCGTCCGTCACATATCCCGTATCCGTTATTATGGATATGCAGGCTCCGTCCTTTTCAAAGGAGTAGCCTATGGGCTCCGCCGCATCGTGAGATACCGAAAAGCTGCTGACCTCGATGTCTCCTATATAGAATTTTTCGCCTGTTGTTATCCGGGTGAACGAACCGGATCTTAAGCTCTCCGAAATGGCCCTTGCAGTCCCCTCGTTTGCATAGACACATACGCCTTTTTTCATGAGGGCCGGAAGGCCCTGGATGTGGTCGCTGTGCTCATGGGTGATGAGGACGCCCTCCGGACAGCCGGAAACGCCGAAGGTCTTCAGACGTTCCAGTATCTTTTTTCCGGATATGCCTGCGTCTACGAGTATGCTCGTGGACTCCGATTTTACCAGATAGCTGTTGCCCGAGCTTCCGCTGGCAAGACAGCCTAATGCCAATCTCATCAAAACACCTGTATTATTGCTCTCGTTTGTGAAGAAAATATGTTAATATTATTAAGACTTATTGTACATTATTTGCGCTCCGCAGTTAAGGAGGCTGTTTTGAAAAAACTCGTAAATATATATACGGACGGCGCCTGCGCCGGAAACCAAAGCGAAGAGAACATAGGAGGCTGGGGATGCGTCCTTGAATTTGCCGGTATAGAAAAGGAACTTTCCGGCGGAGAGGAAAACACCACCAACAACCGCATGGAGCTGACGGCCCTTGTGAGCGCACTTTCGGCGCTGAAAGAGGACGGCCTTTTCCTTCGCATTTTTTCCGACAGCGCCTACCTTGTGAACTGCTTCAAAAAAGCCTGGTACAAATCATGGGAAGCGAACGGGTGGAAGAACTCTAAAAAGCAGCCCGTGGAGAATCAGGATCTTTGGAAGGAGCTCCTTTCCCTCCTGTCAAAACACAACTTTGAGATATACCTCGTCAAAGGACATCTCAAGATACCTACGGAAAAAAACTACGAACAGTTCAAGGAGCACAACGGAAACGGCTTTTCCTTTGCTGATTTTGCGAAGATCTCCGATTACAACAACCGCTGCGACGCTCTTGCCAACCTGTATATAAAAGAACATCGCAAATAGACGATGTTCTTTGTTTTTGCAATGTATACGCAGTTCTTTCAGGACTGCGTTTTTCTATTCTTCGGGCACTGCCAGCTTTATGGCTCCGGGCACTATCTCCACGGTGAAGTGGTTCTCGTAGATGATCTCTCCGTCAAGCGAATAGGCGAAGCCTTCCGGGGCCTCCACCTCAACTTTCTTCGCCTGGCGGTATGTGACGATGTCCTTCATAGACGGGTCTTCCAGATGTTTTCCTTCGGAATAGATACCTATGATCCCGGGAACCTTGAGCCTTGAAACGGTCTTGACCACGCAGACCTCGATCAACCCGTCGTCAGTCCTGGCTCTCGGAGCGCATTTGAAGGAACCTCCCACATACTGGCCGTTGGCTACGGTGCAGAGCATGAAGGTCCCATTTGGGTTCAGAAGTTCTCCGTCAGCATATATCTTGGCTTCGTTCTTCATACTCTTGATGAGAGCCTTGATTATCCCCTTGGTGTATGAGCTCTTGCTGCCGTGTCCTGTCTTTTCCCTGTCTTCGTTTACCGTAATGGCGACGGTGGTGTCAAAACCGAAATTGACCACGTTGTTGCTGTAACGGTCCCCCACCTTCAGGAGGTCAAGGGGCCTGACTTTTGCGTGCATCAGTTTTTCTATATCCGAGAACAGCTCTGCGCCTCCGAAGGCCTTTACGAAATCGTTGCCGCTTCCGCAGGGATAGCAGCTTACGCTGACGTTCTCCGCACCCACAGCTCCGTTGAACACTTCGCTAATGG
>JAFZSM010000027.1 GCA_017619385.1 Bacillota bacterium | reverse complement strand
TGGAAGGAAAGACCGTCGTCATCTCGGGTTTCGGCAACGTTGCCTGGGGCACTGCCCAGAAACTGGAGCAGGTGGGTGCAAAGCTCATAGCCTTCTCGGGTCCCGACGGATACATATTGGATGAAAGCGGCATCACAGGCGAAAAGGTCGAATACATGCTGGAGCTCAGATCAAGCGGAAAAGATATCTGCAGCCCTTATGCAGAGAAGTTCCCTGAGGCCAAATTCTTCCCGGGGGAAAAGCCCTGGGGAGTCAAAGCGGACCTTTATATCCCCTGCGCTACACAAAACGACGTTCATCTTGAGCACGCGAAGCAGATAGTGGAGAGCGGATGCAAGTTCTATTGCGAAGGCGCCAACCTGCCGACTACTCCCGATGCCCTTGAGTATCTTCAGAAAAACGGAGTAATAGTAGGCCCTGCAAAGGCTGCCAACGCAGGCGGAGTAGCATGCTCAGCCATAGAGATGAGCCAGAACGCAGGCCATACGGTATTCTCAAAAGAGGACGTATTCGCAAGGCTTGAAACTATAATGAAAAACATACACGACTCTTCAGCTGCCGCAGCAGAAGAGTACGGTTTCGGATATGATCTTGTGGCAGGAGCGAATATCGCCGGATTCCTTAAGGTCGCCAAAGCCATGGAGGCACAGGGCTGGGTATGAAAAAGATCGTCAAATCATCACTCATATTCCTTATACTTGCAGCGATCGCTTTGTCTTTTGCGTCCTGCGGTGAGGCAGAAGAACCGGAACCTGAAAGGTACCAAAGATATCTTTCATCCGACGGATCCTTTATACAGCTCTATCACGGCGAAGAGACCATAGAAAAGAACATCTTCGGAAAGGTGAAGAGCAGGACTTTAGATCTCAGCGAAGATATCTCAGTGCCCAGAGGAACGGAAGTCATCCTCATAGATCAGCCTGAAACCGACGAAGAAGGCAACGTGACCTATGAGAAGATCGCCATCGAAGGCGGAACCGGAGAAAACGGTGAACCTTCTGAGACTGTCTACTACATAAGACCCGGATACCTTGTGGACGACTACCAGAAAGTCATCACAGAGACGGAAAAGTACGTGAGGACTTCGGCCACCGTGTACGTGAATCCCAAAGAGGCGAAGATAGCCGGCTGGGCAAAGAAGGGTACTCATCTCGATATCACGGGTTTTGATACCTTCGTTGATGAGGAGTGCAAAACAGTCAACATGTACAAGGTCTCCTATGACGGAGGAGAAGGATATATATTCTCCAAATACCTTGTGGACACTCAGGAAGAGGCAAACGCCGTATACAACGAGGATATAAACGGAAAAGGAGCTTCCGACTGGCACAGCGATGCGGTCTATCCTTACTTCGACCTCTACGGCGGTGATCCCAACAAACTGGACTACTATCCTGTGGAGAAGGTCCGCTTTGAGGACAACCCCTTGCTTGAAGACGCCAGGACCATGCGCATATCCATGTGGTGCTCCGATTATGCCGATGATTTCGTGAAGTGCGCTCAGGAAGTGGGTGTCAACGCCGTATGCATAGATCTGTTTGACGGCATACTTGCATATAACTCAGATGTTGCGAAAGAACTCTGCCCCACGGCATATGCAAAAGTGTATGAGGATTGGCAGAATTTCGAAAGCATGGTCTACAAGTTCAAAGATGCAGGCTTTTACACCATAGGGCGCATAGTCTGCTTCAAAGACGATCAATATGCAGCCGATCACCCCGAACATTGCTACTATGACTTCGACGGAGGTCTTTGGCCCAGCGCCTACCAAAGGGACGTCTGGTACTACAAGGTGAGCCTGGCTCTTGAGGCCATAGATAAATTCGGTTTCGACGAGATACAGTTCGACTATGTGAGATTCGATGAATTTGCGTGGTACAAGGACGAGTACGGCGACGGGAACTACAATTCTGTCTACGGTGAAGATAAGTGCGAGGCCGTTCAGGGCTTCCTCTTCTATGCCTGCGACATGATACACCAAAAGGACGTTTACGTGAGTGTCGACGTCTTCGGCGAAAGCTCCTACGGTTACGTCACGTCCTACGGCCAGTACTGGCCTGCCATGTCCAACATAGTGGACGTAATATCTTCCATGCCTTATACGGATCACTTCAGTTTCAACGACGAAGATTCATACCTTTGGGAGAATCCCTACAATACGGTATACAACTGGGCTGTAGGCGCGGCGGGACTGCAGAAGACCATAGCGACTCCTGCCATAGCCCGCACCTGGGTCACCGGATGGGACGTGCCCTACTGGAATCCCACCACATACTGCGGCGCCGATTACCTCGCAGCGCAGGCGCAGGCTCTGTGGGATGCAGGCCTTACGGGCGGTTTCATACCCTGGGGACAGTGTGAAGGATGGAGGTATTATGCCTTCGACTGGGCCTGGACCAAGGATTACAGATGATTGAAGAAAATGTAAATAAATGGTAAAATACTCCCGGCGTTTGCCGGGAGGTTTTTTTATGGAAAACAGGATCATCAGGATACCGGATATTTCGGCTGATAAAAGCCCGGGCACTGCGGAGCCCTTCAGGCTTGCAGTGGTCGGAGCATGCAGGGGAGCCGGCTGCAGCTTTGTGTCGGCGAGGGTGCTCAAAAACGGTATGTACGGAGGACATACCCCCGAGGGCCTCAGGACCCTTTGCGAACTGGGCAGCCCCTACTTCTATTTGGCGCTGGGTTTTGACCGGAGGTTCGCAGGAAGGAAGCTCTGCAGTTTTTCTTCACACAAAAGACATGAACTCAACATGGAGATGGGATATAACTGGTACGTGAGAAAGCCGGATGAAACGCAGATAAAAGACGCTGAAGTGCTCAGGAGCTTTTACGGCGCCGCAGGAAATTTCATCGTCTATGACTGCTCCGGGCTTTGCGGGGAAGAAGTACTTTTCGACGTGCTTGATGCGTCTGACTGCATATATCTGGTGGTAGATCCTCTTCCCACGAAACTCATAATGTCCCAGGATCTTTTCGACGAGATAAGGACCGGTTTTCCGTCTTCGGAGATAGTGGTAAACAAATACGGCAAGGGCATACACAAAGGTGAACTTGCTGCATTTCTCGGAAGCCGCAGCTACCACGTGGAAGAATTTATGCCTATCGAAAAGATATACAAGGCGGAATATAACTGTGTTTTGGTCTGAAAGGGCAGTTTTTTGCAAATATTCGGCCTCTTTTTAGTGGTATGAGCGGTCTTTTCTTTAAAAAATCTACAAATGGTAGTATACTGTAAAGAAGACTTACCCGCAAAAAGAGGTTTTGTAATTGATAGATTTTAAAAACGTAACAAAGGTATACGGCGAAAAAGTCGTCCTGAAGGATGCAAACCTTCACATAGACGACGGAGAGTTCGTTTTCATAGTCGGCCCCACCGGCGCAGGCAAATCCACTCTCATCAAGCTCATCTCCAGGGAGATAGAGCCCGATGAAGGAGATATCGTCGTCGACGGGAAAGTGATAGACGATCTTTCCAACAGGGAGATCCCTCCTTTCAGAAGACAGATAGGAATGGTGTTCCAGGATTTCAGGCTCCTTCCCAACCTCACTGTATCTGAGAATGTGGCTTTTGCAAAAGAAGTAGTCCACAGTTCAAAAAAGACCATAAAGAGGATGGTACCTCAGCTTCTGGCCATGGTCGACATAGAGGACCTGTCCGACAAGTTCCCCGATGAGATATCGGGAGGCGAGCAGCAGCGAGTCGCCATAGCAAGGGCCATCGCCAACAATCCAAAATACATCATAGCGGACGAGCCTACGGGAAACCTGGACGGTGAGACCGCCTGGGCTATCATGGACCTTTTAGACCAGATAAACAAAAGAGGAACCACCGTCGTCATGGTCACCCATGCATCTGAGATAGTCGAGAAAATGAGAAAAAGGGTAATAACCATACAGAGCGGCAGGATCATAAGCGATGTGAAACCGGGAGGAAGTACAGATGTTTAGCGGACTTTGGTACTCTCTCAAAAAAGCCGTCGTCCAGATATTCAGGAACAAGGGCATGAGCATAGCGTCGCTGTTTTCCATAACGGCTATGCTGCTCATACTTGCTCTGTTTTTTGCGTTCACGGTGAACGTGAATTATCTTACGGAGCAGGTCAAGGACGAGTTCAACACCATAGTGCTCTTCCTTTACGACGATGCAACGACAGAAGATGCATATAAGATCGCAACAAGCATAGAATCAATGGAGCAGGTGGACTCCGTCAAATACGTCTCGAAAGAGACCGCCATGGAGGAATTCAAGCACTCCTGGGGAGATAATGCTTATCTTCTCGACAGTCTTGCGGAGAACCCTCTTCCCAACTCTCTGAGAGTGGAACTTGCAGATATACAGGGAGGTTCTTTGGTCGCTCAGGTGGCCTACGGTTTCAGCAGCGTCGAGGACGTTCGCTTTTACCGTGAAGAGGTGGATAAGGTCCTCAAGATCTCATCCGTCATACAGAAAAGCGCTCTTGTTGTCATAGTCTTTCTGGTCATAGTATCGGTCATGGTCGTATCCAACACGGTCAAGCTCACGGTGCTTGCCCGCCAGGAGGAGATAGAGATCATGAAATATATAGGGGCGACCAACTGGTTCGTAAGAGGTCCCATGTTTGTTGAGGGCATGCTCATAGGGCTCATCTCGGCCCTCATTGCTCTTGGCATAGCATCCATACTCTACGTAAAGCTTGAAGCAGGGCTTCAGGTCGATATGATGACTTTGTTTGCTACCACCTTGGTGGATTCAAAATTTGTAATAATCAATTTCGCATGGATATTCGTGGCTCTTGGCGTGAGCATAGGAGCCTGCGGCAGCATCATATCCATGAGGAAGTTCCTGAAAGTTTAAGAGGCGTTCAGATGAAAAAGAGATACAGCAAAAAGCGCATACTCAGCCTTGCCCTGGCTTTGGTCATGGCTTTTTCTCTCATGACCTTTTCCTACGGTTCATCACTTCAGGATGAGCTGGATGATGTCAACAACCAGATAGATGGCAAGCAGGATCTCATCGATGCGAACAACGAAAAGATCTCTGCGCTGTCTATGGAGATCGCCGCTCTTGAAAACAGGATAAACGATGCCCAGATCAAGATAGACAGACTCACGGACAGCATCAATGAGACAAAAGCCAAGATAGTCGAGAAGATCGCAGAACTCGAAAAGAAGGAGGCAGAGGTCAACACCCAGGATGCCAATCTCAACGCAAGGCTTCGCGCCATGTACAAGAAGGGCAATTCCGGTATGCTCTCGGTCATACTCAACTCCACGAGCATCACGGAGCTTCTCACCAATATAGAGATGTCCAAGAAGATATATGCCGCTGACAGCGATCTCCTTTACAAGCTGAAGGTCGAATACGACGTCATATATCAGGCTAAAGTGGAGCTTTCCGAGCTCAAAGATTCTCTCGAGGCCCAGCAGGCAGATCTCGAAGCCACAAAGGAAGCCCTTGCATACGATCAGCAGGTGGCGGCGGAAAAGAAAGCTGCTGCC
>JAFZSM010000026.1 GCA_017619385.1 Bacillota bacterium | reverse complement strand
TATCCGCATCTTCTTCCTTCTTTCTCCTGTCCGAAAGGAGTATGATGTGGCTCGTATTTCTTACCAAAGTGGTAAGCAGCGCTTCGTATTCTGTATTGTGATAATCTGCTACGATCTCCGATGGGAACTCTTCGTCTTCAGGTATGAACGAAGCTTTATCTGAAGGAGTGAGACCTATGAGCTTTATCCTTTCGATGTTATCAGGCAGTTCCCTGAGGACAGTGACCACTGAAGGATTTAGTCCGAATATGACTACCTCCGGGATGGGGTCGGGAGCTTTGAGCTGCTCTTTTTCCGGCATGACCACTGAGTCCGGATCTTCGAAATGCAGGTCTCCGTAATTCTCTTCGAATACGAGGAGCAGATCTCCTTCCAGAACTTCGGAATCAGGCGCCGGATTCAAAACTACTTCGTCTTTTCTGTAAAGACCAGTTACTATGCCTTTTCTTGCAGATAGCACCAAAGCGCCGAAGCTCTTGCCTATAACATTGGATGCAGGTTCGAAATAGAATTCATAATTTTCGAAGTCTATGATGTCCATGAAAGCTTCGTATATTCCGGTCTGCGTGGCCGCATGAGCTATGATCCTGGCGACGACGTCTCCCGAATGGAGCATGGAGATGCCCTTTTCCTTGAGGGTGGTCTTCGGGAATATGGTTATGTTCGCATCCACTGAAGCTACGATCTTGGGACGCTTTTCGGTTCCCATGAGCAGTATCTCCACAGCCAGCAAAGTCTTCACTGTCCTGCCCTTTTCTCTCGTGTTGATGACGAGGGTCGAGCAATCGGGGATCGCACAGCACACCAAAGAGTTAGGCGTCGTAGGATCGCCTTTGATAACGGTGACTCTGATATTTTTAGGCAGTTTCACGTTTTTCCTTATGGCCTGCTCCATCTCTTCGCGGTCCATGTTCTCTACGACAACGATGGTCCTTTTCAAGCTTCCGGCCGCAGATATCATCTCAGATAGAAGTGCATATTCTCCTACCTGGAATCCAAGTATGACCACATGGCCCGATTCGATGACTTCCGGATTCTCCTTCTGAAGAGCGACTATCTTGCCCCTCATTGTGCTGGAAAAGATACCTACGAGCATGCCCGTGAACACCATTCCCGTAAGTCCCAACAGGGTATAAAGAACAATGTACAGCAGCGACCCGGAGTCGGATGCCGGGAAATTCGAAGACATAGCAGAACGGAGGTTATCCCAAAAGACTGCTATGGGACTCCTGCCGCTGCCCTGGAGATTGAATGCGAGCACCAAAACCGTGACTAAAACGACGATGGAAAGTACCGTGAGCAGCAGTAGTTTGACCATGCTGGCAGTACCTTTGGACATCCTGTCGTCTATCCAGTACCTCAGTCTTTTTTTAAAGCTGACTTTCTTTTTCATTTTGCTATCCTTTTATCACAGCATGGAAGATCCGCCCGTTACGATCCAGCAGGCCATCATAGCGGAGATGATAGCTCCCGGGAACACGGTCTTCGTCTTTCTGTAGAGAGCCGTAGATACTATGCTGAACAGGAGTATCTGCGGGAGGAACACTATGAGAAGGCTCATGAAGGGACCTCCGAAGGTGGAACCGAACAGAAGATCTGCTCCGGGTCCTATGCCCATGAAGAAGGGTATGTATTCAAGCAATGCGATGATAACGATACCGCCTGTCATTATGAGGGCATTTCTGAGCCAGCAGCCAAAGAAGCCGCCGCTGAAAGTCTTCTTCGTGCGGAGATTTGCCATGGCCCTTGAATTGTTGAGAATGAAGAAAGCCATGTATATGAGGATATATACGCAGAACTGGACGGCTCTTTCGCCTGTGAAGCTCTTGAAGAAGGGCCATATGAAGCGAAGATCGAGACTGAAGAGTTTTTCTGCCAGCACGACTATACCGTACATATATCCCATGAGAATAGCTGCCAGCACAAACGACCTAAGAAGCAGTCCCCATCCGAATCTGTCTGGATCTGTGCTTGTCCCAAGGCCAAGGTTAAGATATCTGTCCGTAAAGCCTTTTTTCTTTTCCTTAGCAAGTCCTGCAATGGTCATTATGAGCATGATGATGACCAAAAGACCGTAGTAACTCAGGAATCCGTTTCCTATGGTCATCCTGAAGATGTTTTCTGGAAGAGGCAAAAGCCCATGACCGAGCTGAGTCATGAAAGGATAGCTTGCTCCTCCGAGAAGTATGATGACAAGAGCTCCGATGAATCTCTTTCCGACGGGTTTGACCCTGTCTGCAGAAGGCTCTTCCTGTATGATGCCGCTGAAGGGCTTTGCTTTAAGAAGCATGAATGCCAGGGGTATCAGGGAGAATATCACAAAAAGCGTTGCGCCGAGCACCAGCCACTCCTTGTACATATATACCTGATCGTCGAACCAGTCTCTCGCATACATGCGAGTGACCACATCCTCAGATACTCCGCCGGCTTTAAAGCTGTCTGCGAACCAGTTGAGTGCGAAGCCAACGCCTACCCAGTCGTGGGTGGTGAGCCTGTGGTTGGTCTCAAGGAGACAGATGCATCTTGCAGTTCCGTCTCCGAACCTGCCGTAGCATGTATCCCATCTTGCATGGGCTGCGTCGGTCCCGAGGAATTCTGTGCGAAGATCTGATCTTAGGAGTTCATCTGTTACGGTGTTCTCATAATCTCTGAAGTAGCTGAATTCATCGTACTTTGCCTGTATGAGCAGCACGTTGTTAAAGTGTATCGATTTATTGTCGTATACAGATTCTCTGAAAAGTTCACCGCACTGGAGCACTGTGCATCTGGGCTCTATGTCTGTACCGCTGTATGCGGCAGCTACGGTCCAGGATGACCATGTGCCCATGGAATGTCCAGTAACAGCCATGTTGGAAGAATCCACGAAATCAAAGGATGCCAGTGCCGCATAGGCCGCTACACCTCCGCAGGACGAATCTGTGATGGAGTTTCCATCGCTGTCCTTTGAATAGTGATCGTCAAAGAACGACAGGTTGGAGAAGTTCATCATCAATCTGTATCTCTTTGCACCGCCTATTTCGACATAGGTGCCGTCTGCCTCTGAATCTTCACCGTAATTGACCGTTACCTTGTGATTGACATAGCCCCTGCTTAAAAGACCTATATCCGTGGAACCGTGACCGTACTCGTCTATGGCCATAGCCACAATGCCTCTTCTGGCAAGTTCTATACCGTATGCCGCGCAGGTCTCGTGATCGTTCTGATAACCGTGGAGCAGCAAAACAGCAGGCGCCGGGTCTTCAGCGCTTGCGCTTGCCGGTATATACATCTTGTAGTGGATGTTTCCCACAAGTTCTTTGTCTTCACCGTTTCCAAGTTCAATGTTTCCTTCCTGTATAGTTATCCTGCCGCCGTCTGTCTGAAAATAGTTGGCGAAATACAGACAGGCTGATGCCGCAATGACAAGGATAAGAAACCATGCTATACATTTTTTCATACTTTTCCTCCTAAGACATCTTCGCAGAAGCTGCGGAGAGTCCTCTCATAATTTATCTTTGCATATCTTCTAAGCTCCGTAGGGTGAGCCGGATAATCAGAAGTCGTATATATTTTTCTGAGGTCTTTGAAGAGACCGTCATCTCCTTTTTTAATGCTGCCTGCAATGACTACCACAGGCACTCCGGCAGCGCCTGCCCTTTTCTTGACGCCGGAAAGAAGCTTTCCTTTAAGGCTTTGGGAATCCAGCCTTCCTTCCCCCGTGATTACGTAGTCAGCGCCTTTAAGTGCGCTGTCAAAGCCCACGGCATCAAGAACTGCCTCGGTTCCCGGTCTTAAAACTCCCTTCAAAAACCACATGCAGCCTGCACCCATACCTCCTGCCGCGCCGGCCCCCGGATAATCCGAGATATCTTCTCCTCTGACCACGGTCATGTAGCTTGAAAGGCGCTCAAGGCCTTTATCGAGTCTTTTTACCATTTCGCTGTCCGCACCCTTCTGGGGACCGTACACGTATGCCGCTCCGTTTTTGCCGCAAAGGGGGCTATCAACGTCGCACATGGCTATAGTATACACATCGGCAAGGTATTTATCTATCTCTCTTAAGGATATAGCATGTATATCGCCTAAAGTCCCTCCGGTAGGAATGAATTCTTTTCCTTTGGAGTCTCTGAAGACAGCGCCTAAGGCCGCCGCCATACCGCAGCCTCCGTCATTGGTCGCACTGCCCCCAAGCCCTAGGAGTATACGGCTGCATCCTTGGTCTACCGCATGTTTTATGAGCTGTCCAACTCCGTAGGTGGTCGCAAGTTCGGGGTTTTTGTTTTCCCCTGCAAGGGGAAGTCCCGCAGCTGCAGACATCTCTATGACTGCGGTTTTACCCAGCCTTGCATAAACGGCTTCGATCTTTTCAAAAAAAGGACCGGAGACTTCTGCCTTCACGGGCTTTGCGCCGAGTTTTAAGAAACAGTCGACGGTCCCTTCTCCTCCGTCTGCCACAGGCACGGCAAATACTTCACATTCGGGAAAATAATCCGGAATGACTCTCTTTGCTATTTCACATATTTCACTGCTTGAAAGAGTTCCTTTAAAGGAATCCGATGCTACGACGATCTTTTTCATAACTATAGTAATACCGTAGGAGTGTGAATCGCTGACATGTCAATTTTACAATATAAGCCATTTCTTTTCAATCAAACTAAACAGTTAACGTTGTATTTGCTTTCATTCTTGCGTATTATATTCTCAGGTTCATGATTGGAGAAAAATATGAAACGCGATTGGAAAAAGATAATACTTTATGCTCTTTTGCTGGCGTTGGTCGTCGGAGCGATCCTTTACCTAAACAAAGATAACAAGCCGGAAAACGACCCCGATGTTTCGGGCATAACGGAAGACGGATATTACTACAGCGCCGAGGACGTATCGGCCTACCTCATAAAATACGGACGACTTCCGAGCAACTACGTGAGCAAAGAAGAAGCCCAGGCTGCGGGATGGAGCAGCGGCTCCGTAGAAGAGTATATAGAAGGAGCAGCCATAGGCGGTGAAAGCTTCGGAAACAAAGAGAAGCTCCTTCCGGAGAAAAACGGCAGGAAATACTACGTCTGCGACATAGATACCCACGGAAAAGATGACCGCGGAGAAAAGCGCCTGGTATACTCAAACGACGGGCTCATCTACTATACCGAGGACTATTTCAAAACATTCACTCTGATATCCGGTGACGAAGGAGATAAGCCCAGCGGACAAGGAGGATCTGAAGGCCAAGAAAGCAGTATTAAGGTCGAAGAGTCAGGCAAGTACTACGACAAAGATCACGTTGCCCTGTATATACACACATACGGAAAGCTCCCCACAAACTACGTGACGAAAAAGGAAGCTGAAGCGGCCGGCTGGTCCGGGGGCTCTGTACAAAAATACATAGAAGGGGCTGCCATAGGCGGAGACAGATTCGGGAACAACGAAGGAAAACTTCCGAAAAAGAGCGGGCGCCAGTACTACGAATGCGATATAGATACAGACGGTAAATCCAAGCGAGGATCCAAGAGGATCATCTACTCAAATGACGGACTGATATATTACACCGGCGACCATTATGAAAGCTTTACGCTTCTTTACGGGGAGGAATAGATATGACGATATTCATTTTAGACGGAACGAAAATGACAAGCAGGGAGGCTGCTTATGAACACATAGCAAAAATTTGTCTCTTCCCGTCATATTTCGGAAACAACTTAGATGCTCTGGCGGACTGCCTGAGCGAAACGGGAAAAGACGTGCTCATAGTCCTGATGAACAGGGACTCAATGCTGGAAGCCCTTGGAGATTACGGTTTCAAAATGCTGGAGGTCTTCAGGGAACAAAGCATAGGAAGGTATGCTTTCGCAGAAAAATGAACACTGAGAAATAATGCGGGCTTTGAATGAAGCCCGCATTTTTGATATCTCTATATTTTTTGTTTGTATCTTTTTACCTTGCCCGTGGTCGTCTTTTCCATGGGCTCGGTGGTGATATATCTTCTGTGTATCTGCTTGTATCTTGGGAGACTCTCGCTTATAGCCCTTATGTCTTCGGCTACGGCAGCTTCGATCTGCTCTTTTGTCTCCGCTCCTCTTGTTTCTTTGATGGCGTCGGGGTCGTATACGATCTTGACCGAAAGGACCAGATCCTTAGCGTCTCCGCCCACTTCTCTCGGCTCCCCGAATACCATATTTTCAAGGACGTAGGGTATGCGTCCGACCAGAGTCTCTATCTCTTCAGGATAGATATTCTTACCGTTCTTGAGCACTATGACATTCTTGCTTCTGCCCCTTATGGTGAGGTAGCCATCTTTGTCCATGCTGGCAAGGTCTCCGGTATAGAGCCATCCGTCTCTTAGCATTTCATCAGTCGCTTCGGGATTTTCATAATAGCCTCTCATGACGTTGTGCCCTCTTGCAATTAGTTCTCCCACTCCGTTCTCGTTGGGGTTTTCTATCATGAGCTCCACTTCGGGGATAGCCATACCTATACTTCCGAATCTGATATGATGGAGGTTTTCCGCAGAAAGGACCGGCGCAGCTTCCGTCATCCCGTAGCCCTGGACTAAGGTCACGCCCAGATCCGTAAAGCCCTTCGCAACCTCTGGATCCAAAGGAGACGCTCCACTGACCACATATCTTAAGTTGCCTCCCAGCTTGTCCATGACCTCCTTGAACAGCTTCTTCCTGGCATCTATGCCGAAGAAGAGAAGGAATCTTGACAGCTTTAGGCCGAAGTTGAACTTCTTCGTCTTGCCCTGCTTTGCCACTTCTGCGATTATCCTCTTGTACATGGCTTCTATGAGCAATGGTACGCAGATGAACACGCTGACCTTATACTCGACCATGTTCTTCTGCACGGCTTTTAAGCTGTCGCAGAAAACCGTCGTCATGCCTGCGCAGCTCATCATGGTCTGTCCCGTGGAACCGAAGGTATGGTGATATGGAAGGAATGCCATGTTTATATCTCCGTGTCTTAAGTCCTCGACGGACAACACGGACCAAACATTGTGGGTGATATTGTATTGAGTAAGTTCAACAGCCTTTGCAAGGCCCGAAGTACCCGATGTAAACAATATGATGGAAAGAGCGTTCCCGTCAACGGGAAGAGCCCTGTACTCTGCAAGAGCCTCTTCGCCGAGGGCTTCGCTTTCCTTGAGAAGCTCTGGGATACTCAAAAAACCTTCGCATTCGTCCATGCATATGAAGAGCATATCCTTGCAATCAACATTGGTCTTGAGCCTGTTGACAAGATCCAGATGGTCCTTGTCAAAAAGTAATGCGTCTGCCTTTGCTTTGATGAGAGAGAACTCAAGCTCCTCCAAAGGAAGGCCTTTATCCAGGGGAACGGTGATGCCAAGGCCGCAGAGCTGAGCATAATATCCAAGCATCCATTCATAACGGTTTTTGCCTATTATGGCAAGCCTTTTATCCTTAAGTCCCAGCCTTAAGAAAGCTGCTCCCAGAAGATCCACTTCTTCGCGAAGCCTTGTAAAACTTACGTTCTTATACTCGGCAGGCGAAGATTTAGTCGCCTTCTTCGTTTTAATTATATATGCTATATCTTCTCCGAATCTGTCTTTGCATCCGTCGAGAAGTTCTCTTATATCTTTGTATTTGGGCATCTCCCTTATGGGCTTAAGATGCGGTACGGGTATCCTCACCGGTTTTGATGTTTCCATCGTTTCTTCGTTTACTGTATCGTTCATTACCTACTCCTGTACTACTGATGCTGACAGATACTTATACCATAAATAACCAAACCAGTAAATATTATCTCCACATAAAGAAATGAATATGTATATTATTTCTACAAAAATACACGCAAATGTATATTAATTCACAGCAAGTATGCTGCCTATATCCGTGAGCGGATATGTATCAAAATATGTGGGATCAAGACCGCATTCACGGCAGAAAGCATCGATCTCGTCATAATTGCTGTGGGCTTTGAGGTCGCCGTTGAAGATCATCTTATCTCCGACTCTGCCGCAGGCACCGCCTATGAAACCATAGTCAAACCCGGGAAGCATCACCTGACGAGGCTTTATAAGAAGGCACTGCACGTCGGGAAGCTTTGAAAGGGCCTTGGCTATGCCTTTGTCCTCCGTTATGACGTGGCTTTCATCAAGCACTGCAAGATTGCATTTCACATAGCCCTGGGGAACTGTCACTGGGGTAAGACCCAAAGCCGAAGCTTTTTCCCTAAGACCTTCACAGGTATATTTGCTGCAGATGAAATACTTTCCCACCTCCGCAGCATTGTAGAGTACGTCTCCCGGGTATTTCGGAGAAAGAAAGGAGGGATCTCCCTCATATATGCCGCCACCCAGGATGCAGTAATAGATGTCGGGGTGGCAGGATACAGGCTCTGATACATTCCCCATTTCTGATACAAGGATCGTTTCATGACCTTCCGATCTCAGATAGGAAAGAAGTTCTCTATTCGCTTTTTCTGACACATATACCTTCAATCTTTTTGTCCTCTTTGAACGTGAATCTTATCCCCGGGTACTTGCTGCTGAAATACTTTTTGTTGTCAGCCTTATGCCCCACCGCATAATTGAAGAGCTCCGGCGGAGCGGCAATCTCCAAAGACCTAAGACCTGCCTCTATCATAGGCTCCAAAGCTTCTTCTATATCATCCCTTGCCACTGCAGACCTTACCACCTGTCCTATGGCAGGGTGATAGGTGTCTCCCTTGATGAGCTCATTGCTTTTTAAGCCTATCCTGATGACGTTTATACCCGCTGCGGTCAGTGCCTTATACATATCCTTCGTGCGTCTCACTATCTCATCTTCGGAAGGAGGGATATATACCCCCTCTTCCAGCATGGCTGCAAGAGGCGTATCTGCGATGACCACCGTCGGATAGAGCCTGGCCACCTTGGGCTTCATCTCTATGGTTTTTCTCGCCGACTCCATACAGGACTCGTATGAATCCTCCGGAAGCCCTATCATGAGCTGTATACCTAAAGTAAAACCGTATTCATGTATGAGACGGCAAGACTCCTCTACGTCTTTTACGCTGTGGCCTCTTTCTGAGGCGTCTAAGACTTTTTGGTCAAAGGACTGGACTCCCAGCTCTATGACGTCCATGTCGTATGCTTTCAGATTGTCTAGTATCTCCCTGTTTATATAGTCAGGTCTTGTGGAGCAGTGTATCTTGTCTATCCTGCCGCTGTCCTTATACCTCTTAGCCATTGAGAGAAAAGCAGTCTGATCCTCCATGGGTATACCTGTGAAACTGCCCCCGAAAAAGGACAGCTCTATCTCCATGTCCCTCCCTTCAAGGGTCGTGAGCCACTCTTCTATGGTTTTTTCCGCATCGGAAACAGAGACGTCGCCGCTCCTTGCCGTAATGGCTTTTTGATTGCAGAAGACGCATCTATGAGGACAGCCTCTGTGACTTATGAAGATGGGGATTATCGCATGTTTTTTCAAAAGCTTTTCCTTTCGCTCAACCTATACCATTATACCTATTTTCACAATGTGAAAATAGGACCCTGAAGTCTTTTTTTTAAAGACGAAAAGTAGTAAAATACAGTTAATCCACAAATGTGTACAAATGGTCTGCAGATATGACGAACATAGTTGAAGTAAAAACAAAAGCACAGAGAAAGCTGTTCGCAGAATTCCCCACGAAGTTCTACAAAGATGTACCGCAATACATCCCGAACACCTATGATGACGACCTGGCAGACTGGGATCCAAAAAAGAACCCGGCTTTCGAATACTGCGATGCAAGGTGCTGGCTGGCATACAGAGATGATGAGATAGTCGGCCGCATAGGAGCTATTTACAGCAAAAGAGCAAATGAAAAGTGGAACACAAAGCGCCTTCGTTTCTCCCAGGTCGACTTCATTGACGATGACGAAGTGGTCGACGCACTATTTGGGACCGTTGAAAACTGGGCAAGAGAGCTGGGCTGCGACGAAGTCCAGGGACCTTTGGGCTTCAGCGACATGGACAGAGAGGGCATGCTCATAGAGGGCTTCGACAGAAGGAGCTGTTTCTTTACCTATTACAACTACCCCTACTATCCTAAGCAGCTCGAAAGGCTCGGCTACGGGAAAGACGTGGACTGGATAGAAAACCTAATATATCTTCCGGGCAAAGAGGATGTGAAAGCCTTCGAACGCTGGGAAAGGCTGAGCAACCATGCTATAAGGGCAAACAAAGTACACGTCCACGACGCTAAGACGGTCCTTGGCTACATACCCTTGCTGAAGAAATTCTTTGCCCTTGTCAACATAGCATATGCTCCCCTATACGGGACCGTGGAACTTTCGGAAAAGCAGATAGAAAAGTATGCATCCAAGTTTGCGCCTCTTATAAACCCGAAGCTCAGCTGCTTTGTCATGGATGAAAACGAGAATATGGTGGCACTGGGAGTAGGCGCTCCCAGCATGGCAGACGCTCTGAAAAAGCACGACGGAAAACTCTTTCCCTTCGGCTGGGTGGACGTGCTGAAAAGCTTCAGAAAGAACGACACCATAGATCTGCTGCTCATAGCAGTACACCCGGATTACAAAGGCAAAGGCCTCAACGGCATAGTCATGAACAAGATGCTCAAAGGCTGCAGAGACATGGGTATAAGGTACGCAGAGACAGGCCCTACCCTAGAGCTCAACGAAAAGGTCCTCGGACAGTGGAAGTACTTCCAAACGGAGCAACATAAAAGAAGAAGATGTTTCATCAAAAAACTTTAAACTGCAAAACCCCGGAAGCTTCCGGGGTTTTTGCATTGGAGCTGCCCAGCAGATTCGAACTGCCGACCTCCACATTACCAATGTGGTGCTCTACCGACTGAGCTAGAGCAGCAAAACATATTCGCGACTCAAATATATTAGCACTAAAACATGCAGCTGGCAACTAAATTACAAAAGAGATTTTATCTTTTTTCTAATGCGCTGGATAGCATTGTCTATTTGCTTTGGGGTCTTGCCCAGGATATCTGCGATCTCGATATAGTTCTTGCCCTGAAGCAAGAGCTCAAGCACGCTTTGTTCAAGGACGCTGAAAAATGACTTTTCGGGGTCTACCAGGAGTTCCATCAGTTCCTTGAAGATCACCTGGTCTTCAGGGTCTGAGTCGTAGCCTGCGGCAAGGACCTCTCCTATAGTGGGGCTGTCCTCCTCCGTGCCCACGGGAGTATCAAAGGATACGGAAAGATTCAAGGGAGCGTTCTTCTTCCTTGCCGAAGCCTTTACGGCATTGATGAGCTGTCTTTTGATACAGAGCTCAGCAAAGGTGGAAAAAGATGCGCCTTTAGAGGCGTCATAGGTGTTGTAAGCCTTGACAAGACCTATCATCCCTTCCTGGATCAGATCATCCTTTTCTGCCCCCAGCATGAAATAGAGGCCTGCTTTTGCACGTACGACCTCTTTGTATTCTTCCAGTACAACTTCTATATCCTTCTCTTCGTACAAAGTCAACTCCTTTGTCTTAGCGCTTCATAAAGTATTATGGCTGCCGCATTGCTGGCATTGAGGGAATTGACTTTCCCTCTCATGGGGATTGATACGATGAAATCCGCTTTCTTTCTCAAAAGCTCCGATACTCCGTTCCCTTCCGCTCCGATTATTATGGCCAGCGGTCCCTTGAGGTCTACCTTCTCGTAGTTTTCGCCGTCCATGTCAACGGCAGCGACCCAAAGCCCCTCGGACTTGAGATAGTCAACAGTCTGCGCAAGGTTTGACACCTTGGCCACGGGAACATATTCTATGGCTCCTGCGCTGGCCTTTGCCACGGTCTCCGTAAGAGATACACTACGCCTGTTCGGGATTATGACTCCGTGAAAACCTGCCCCGTCAACAGTCCTCATAATGGCTCCAAGGTTATGAGGATCTTCAAGGTTGTCAAGGATCACCACCACCGGATCCTCACCCCTTGCTCTTGCTGCTGCGATGATATCTTCTACGTCCACATAGGCGTGGGCAGCCGCATATGCCGCTATTCCCTGATGGGGCCTTCCGGGAGCAAGTCTGTCCAGAACTGCCTTGTCCACGTATTGTATCTGGATACCTGCCTCTCTTGCGTCTTTTGCTATCTTAAGAGCTGACCCTTGGGCATCTTTTTGCATGAGGATCTTGTCTATGGTCCTTCCCGCTTTGATAGCTTCCGAAACGGGGTTCCTGCCTATGAGAAGGTTGGGATTCTCGGGATCTGCATGTATGCTCTCAAGAGCTCTCTGAGTCGCTCTTTTCGGAACCGGTTTTACGACTTCATATTTAGAAGCATCTCTTCTGTTCTTGCCTCCCCGCTTAGGAGCGGGCTTCACATTTCCGTGATCCTGGCTGCCTCTTCCATAACTTCTGTCATTCTGTTTTCCTGACTTGTCAGTTTTAGCCATCCTATCAATGCCTCTAATGCCGTCGCCCATTTATAGTCCACGGGATCGGCGTTCTTCGCTTTAGTTGATGTTTTGTGATTCCTCGCCCTCTTGGCTACGGTCACTTCCTCATCATTTAAGAAGCCTTCATCGATCATGGTTTTAACAGCCCTTGCCTGGGAAGCGGCGTTCACATAGCGGGTGCTCTTTCTGTTCAATACATCGACTTTAGGCGATGATCCTGCCATTATGACACGCTCCCTTATGAACACTTCATAGAGAGCATCTCCGTAGTATGCGAGAGTAAGAGAGCTGCAGTCTTTAACGTCCATCAATTTCTTATGATCTGAACGCCCTGGGGCGTATCCTTAAGTGTTATTCCCATAGCGGCAAGCTGGTCTCTGATGCGGTCGGCTTCGGCCCAGTTCTTCTCAGCTCTTGCTTTGGTCCTCGCATCTATGAGAGCTTGGAGCTCTGCATCGACTATATTCTCCGCGTCTTTTCTTAAAAGTCCCAGCACTTCCGTGAGCTCGTCAAGAAGAGCAAGGGCCGCTTTAGCTTCGCTCCTTGTCATGCCGGAAGCCGCATCCTTATTGATCTCCGTGATCATCTCGAATACAGCGGCTATGGCGTCTGCCGTATTGAGGTCGTCATCCATGCTCTGGATGAACTTCTCTTTGAAAGGCGCATACTTTGATGCGTCTTCTTTCCCTCCTTCGGGACCGTTCTCCGCTATGTGCTGCAAGGTCTCCTTGCAGTTTCTCATCCTCTCAAGGGAAGCTTTTGCGCTCTCCATGAGATCGTGGGAGAAATTGATGGGTCCTCTGTACTGGGCAGAGAGAAGGAAGAACCTCAGCACCTCACCTTCGTACTCCTTGAGTATGTCCCTTACCAGGAAGAAGTTATTTGCGGATTTGCTCATCTTCTCCCCGTTGATGTTTATAAAGCCGTTGTGCATCCAGTAGTTGCTGAAGGTCTTGCCTGAAAGCCCTTCGGACTGAGCAATCTCGTTCTCATGGTGGGGGAACTGGAGATCTTCACCTCCGCAATGAAGGTCTATGGTCTCTCCGAGATACTTTTTGCTCATGGCGGAGCACTCTATATGCCAGCCCGGTCTTCCGAGGCCCCAGGGACTCTCCCATGCTATCTCGGATTCTTCCTTCCTTGCTTTCCAAAGAGCAAAGTCCAAGGGATCTTCCTTGATATCGCCGACTTCTATCCTGGCGCCTGCCTCAAGATCGTCTATGTTCTGATCGGAAAGCTTGCCGTAGCCCGGGAATTTCCTTGTCCTGTAATATACGTCGCCCCCCGCCTCATAGGCCATACCTTTGTCTATGAGCCCTTGAACGAAGGCTATGATCTCGGGCATAGTTTCCGTAACTCTCGGATGTACATCAGCTTTTTCTATATTGAGCTCCTTTACGTCCTCGTAATATGCCGCTATGTACTTTTCTCCCACTTCAAAAGCGGAGATACCCTCTTCCTTTGCTCTGTTGATGATCTTATCGTCCACATCAGTAAAATTCTGAACGTACTTTACGTTCTGTCCTCTGTACTTCAGATACTTTCTCATGGTATCGAAGACCACGAAGGGACGGGCGTTGCCAATGTGGATATAGTTATATACGGTAGGCCCGCAGACATACATCTTAAGTTCCGCCGGGTCTATGGGTACCAGTTCTTCCTTTTTCCTTGTAAGTGTGTTGTATATTTTCATCGTTATCCTCTTCTTTCGGCGTTCACGAGAGCTATGGCTCTTGCAGCCGCTTCGGCGGCAGGAAGTTCTTCCATGTCTCCGCCTCTTCTGAGTTTATACTCTACTATGCCTTCAGCTGCCTTTTTGCCTACGGTGATCCTGATGGGTATGCCTATAAGATCTGCGTCCTTGAACTTGACTCCGGGACGCTCGTCGCGGTCGTCAAGGAGCACCTCAACACCTGCGGCCTCCAGCTTCTTTTCCAGTTCCTCCGCAAGGGCTGTCTGCTCAGGATCTCCGGCTTTGACAATGACTATGTCCACATGATAGGGAGCTATGCTCATGGGCCAGATGATGCCGTTATCGTCGTGATGCTGCTCAACAACGGCCGCCATGGTACGGGTGACACCTATACCGTAGCATCCCATGACCATGGGATGGTCCACCTGATTCTCGTCTCTGTATACACAGTTCATGGGTTCTGAGTACTTGGTGCCGAGCTTGAACACCTGACCCACCTCTATACCCCTTGCTGTCTTCACGGGCCTTCCGCAGTGAGGACAGGGATCTCCCTCCCGAAGGAGCTTAAGGTCTACTACCTTGTCTGCTTTAAAATCTCTTCCCTCACAGACACCGGTATAGTGATGATCTTTTTCGTTGGCTCCGCACACCATGTTGACGGTGCCCTTGAGTTCGGAATCCATTATGACTTTGCAGTCGTGAATGCCTATGGGACCGGTAAAGCCTCCAACGCATCCGGTGACGGCGGACATCTTCTCCTCATCTGCCATGGTCACCAAATACTCGGGTACGTCTAAGGCGTTGATGAGCTTTGTCATATTGAGCTGCCTGTCTCCCCTTATGAGGGCAAGAACAAAGGAAAGACCGTCGCCTTCCTCCTCTGCCACTTGCAAAAGTATGGCTTTGATGGAGTGCTTGATATCGGCTTTGAGATATGCGCAGACGCTCTCTATGGTCTTCGTGCCCGGCGTGAGGACCTTTTCAAGTTCCATAGCTTCTTCGGGGCTTTGGACTTCGTCTTTGAACTCGGCTCTTTCGTCAGTCGCTGCGAAATCGCACTCAGAGCAATAGACTATGTTGGATTCGCCGAACTCGGAAAGCGCTGTGAATTCGTGAGAATTGTTTCCGCCTATGGCGCCGGAATCAGCCTCTACGGGTCTGAAATCAAGACCACATCGTGTAAAGACCCTTGTATATGCGTCATACATCTTCTTGTATGAGATATCAAGGCCCGCCTCATCCCTGTCGAATGAATAAGCGTCCTTCATTATGAACTCTCTTGAGCGCATGAGTCCGAAACGGGGCCTTGCCTCGTCTCTGTACTTGGTCTGGATCTGGTAAAGATTAAGAGGCAGCTGCCTGTATGAAGACACCGCCTGGCGCACGATGTCAGTAAAGATCTCTTCGTGGGTCGGTCCGAGGCAGAACTCTCTTTGGTTCCTGTCCTTTATCCTCCACATTTCGGGACCGTAGACGCCCCAGCGTCCGCTTTCCTGCCAAAGTTCTGCAGGCTGAAGAGCCGACATGAGTATCTCCTGAGCTCCTGCTCCGTCCATTTCTTCCCTGACTATGGTCTCTATCTTCTTTAGCGTCCTGTTTCCCAAGGGGAGGAATCCGTAGATACCTGATACCAGTTTCTTTATGAATCCTGCGCGAAGAAGCAGTATATGAGAAGGGATCTCCGCCTCTGCTGGACCTGCTCTTACTGTGGTTATGAACATATCTGATACTTTCATTTTTCAGCCTTCCTTTACTATTGCTGTTGCATATGCGGCCATGGCAAGTCCCTCTCCCGTGGGTCCCAGGCCTTCCTCCGTAGTCGCTTTTACGGATACCTTGTCTTTATTTATTCCTATGGCCTTTGCTATGGCCTCTCTCATCATATCTGTATATGGAGAGACCTTGGGCCTTTGAGCTATAAGTGTAGCATCAATGCTCTGGGTTGTAAATCCTTGACATTTTAGGATCTGCGCGGTCTTTGAGAGTATCTCCTCTCCGCTCATACCTTCCGTGTCGTCTGAAGTGTCCGGGAAGTGCTTCCCTATATCTCCGAGAGCCGCAGCGCCAAGCATTGCATCGGCTATGGCGTGGGCTATGACGTCTGCGTCAGAATGCCCTAAAAGCCCTTTTTCAAAAGGGATATTTATACATCCCAGCATCAGGGGCCTTCCGGGTACGAGTCTGTGAAGATCGTAGCCGTTTCCATAGCGGAGCCTGCACTCGATCGGCAGATCTTCAGGTGTAGTTATCTTGTAATTGGCATAATCGCCTTCCACTATGTCCACTTTGTATCCGCAGTAGTCGAGAGCCGATGCGTCGTCGGTGATCTCTATCCCGTCCTCTGTGACCTTGTCGTAGCACTTCTTAAGAATGTCCAGCTTGAATCCCTGAGGAGTCTGTACCGCATACAGTTCGGATCTTACCAATGCCTTGTCTTTTGTCCTTATGGTATCCTTTGGTCTGACGCAGGGCACGACCCCTTCAGAACCGAGGAGAAGAGCATCCTTTACCCTTTCGATGACCTCTTTGCTGACAAAGGGCCTTGCTCCGTCGTGGATGAGCACATAGTCAATATCGTCTCCCAGGGCCGCAAGGCCGTTCCTTACGGAATCCTGCCTTCTCTCGCCCCCCGGAACATCTCCTCCGGGGCCGACTACTACTATCCTGTCAAAACCTTCAAAGGCAGCCTTTACATGCTCCAGGACCGTCTTGTCACCTATGAGAATATTTTCTTTTTTTCTTCCGCCCATTCGGGTCGACTTGCCCGCGGCGGGGATGATCACTGCGAATCTGCTCATGGCCTCCCTCTTAAGGTTTAACGAATATCATCCTGCCTGCAGAAGTCTGAAGCACACTGGTGACCGTAACGCTTATGGTCTTTCCTATGTACTTCCTTCCTCCCTGGACTACTACCATGGTACCGTCGTCAAGGTAGGCGACAGATTGACCCTCTGTCTTTCCTTCCTTGACGGGAGTGACTCTCATAAGTTCTCCAGGCAAAGCCACCGGTTTGAGAGTGTTGGCCAGCTCGTTTATATTGAGTATGCCTATGCCCTGGACGCCTGCTACTTTATTGAGATTATAGTCGTTGGTGACTACCACGCCTCCCAGGATCTCTGCAAGCTTAAGAAGCTTAAGATCCACCTCCGGTATCTTTGTTATCTCTTTGTTTGTGCTCGTGTCATATATCTCGACTCCGAACTCTTCCTGTATGGAATTGAGTATATCCAGGCCTCTTCTGCCTCTGTTCCTCTTGAGGTCGTCTGCCGAATCCGAGATGTGTCTCAGTTCGACCAGCACAAAATCGGGAATGATGATATTCCCTTCGATAAAACCTGTTTTCAGGATCTCGTATATCCTGCCGTCGATGATGACGCTGGTATCAAAAACTTTAGGCGTAGCGCCGCCTCTTGTTTTTGATCTGCGCCTGAGAATGTCTGCTGAAAAGATCGACTGGAGCCTGTCCTTGTACGCAAGACCAAAGCTTCGTCCCATCACAAGACCGTAATATCCCAATCCGATGAACACTAAAACCGTGATGATGAGATTCAAGGACCATTTCTCAAGGAAACGGATATTCATCAGGATCGATGAGATAGGAGTAGCGATACCGACACCCAGCACCAGACCTATGACGCTTGGAACAAGCTCCCATACGGGGACTTTCTTTATAGCCTTAGGAACAAGGTCATAGTCTGACAGATCTTTGGGGCCTCCGAGCAGAGAATAAATAAAATGAAAAATAATACCGAAAATCAAACATGCAGATCCGGTCAGGCACCATGACGTGATACTGTCGATTTCTCCGACATGTACTCTGAGCCATTCTATGCCGGCCTGCGAAACTCCGAGCCCCAGCAGCATCCCACAAACTGTAAAAACCAAGTGAAATGCTTTCTTGAACATTTTGTCCTCCCTATATTAAATTATCTATTTTGTCCAGAGCCTCCTCCTCTGAAATACCAAGTGATACTACCATTTCCGAAGCGAGGATCAGCTTTGAATTTGAAAGCATCTTTTTCTCGCCCGTTGAAAGTTTTTTGACCCGGTCAACTCTGACCAGGTTGCGGATAACCTCGGCGACAAGAGGCAGCGCGCCGGTTTT
>JAFZSM010000025.1 GCA_017619385.1 Bacillota bacterium | reverse complement strand
GAAAGCCAGGCAAAGCAGGACGAGATGAACCAGATAGTGAACGAGACTCTGTCCGTATCGGGTTCCCTGCTCGTAAAGATATTCACGAGGGAAAACAAAGAGTACGAGCACTTCAAAAAGGTCAACAAGGAAGTCACCGACTTCGCCATGAAGGAATCCAACAGCGGCAGATGGTTCAGGGTCGTCATGGGAATGTTCACCCAGATAGGACCTCTCCTCATATACTTTGCCGGCGGATACCTCATCATAAACAAGCTGGACACAAACCTTACCGTAGGCACCATCACCGCCACCGTGGCCCTCATCAACAGGCTCTACAGACCCGTGGACTCGCTACTCAACATAGGAGTTGACTTCACAAGATCCCTAGCCCTCTTCACAAGGATCTTCGATTACCTGGACAGAGAGAACACTATCACCAGTCCGGAAAACGGCAAAAAGCCCGACGTACAGAACAAGGATATAGAATACAAACACGTGTCCTTCGGATATGAAGAAGGAAACCCCATACTCACAGACGTCAGTTTCAAGGTCCCCGGAGGCAAGATGTACGCCATAGTAGGACCCTCGGGATCCGGCAAGTCCACGGTCGTCAACCTCATCCCAAGGCTTTACGACGTATGGGACGGCTGTGTGACCGTTAACGGAGTGGACGTCAGGGACATCGATCTTGAGTATCTCAGGCAGAACATCGGCATGGTCACCCAGGACACCTATCTTTTCAACGGCACCATCAAGGAGAATCTCCTCTACGCAAAGGACGATGCCACCGACGAAGAGATCATAAACGCATGCAAGATCGCAAACATCCACGACTTCATCGCATCCCAGCCCGAAGGCTATGACACCCAGGTCGGAAACAGAGGACTCAAGCTCTCAGGCGGCGAAAAACAGAGGATATCCATAGCAAGAGTCATACTTAAAAACCCCAGTATACTCATACTGGACGAGGCGACTTCCGCCCTTGACTCCATCTCGGAAAGCTCCATCCAAGATGCTCTTGAGGCCATGATGGAAGGAAGGACCAGCATAGTCATAGCCCATAGACTTTCCACCATACTCAAGGCTGACAGCATCATGGTGGTAAAGGACGGAGTCATAAAGGAGCAGGGAAGCCATGACGAGCTGCTGGCGCAGGGCGGAGTCTACAAAGAGCTCTACGAGACCCAGTTCAGGCAGGCCATAGACTACGAAGAGACTCACGCAAAGAGGAACCAGTTCGATCCGCAGATACTCTCCACCCAGTACGCCGTGAAGACCATAGCGGAAGACGATATCCAGGACGTGTACAATCTTTGCAAGGACAACAGAAGATATTACATGTACCTCCACGAAAGGCCTTCCATGAAGAACCTGACGGAAGTCATAACCAAGCTCCCCGACGGCACGGGCATGGAAGACAAACATTTCGTGGGCTTCTATAACCAAGACGGCAAGCTCGTAGCCCTCCTCGACCTCATAACGGGGTACAAGGAACCTGACGACGCGTTCATAGGATGGTTCATCGTAGACGCCAAGATGCAGGGCCAGGGCATAGGATCCCAGATCTTCGCAGATATAAGAGCCGCCCTTTCGGGCCTTGGCTACGACAAGCTGCGCCTCGGATGCGTAAAAGAAAACAAAGAAGCCGAAAGCTTCTGGAAGAGTCAGGGCTTTGAGTTCAACGGCGCTGAAGAAGAGCAGGAAAGATATACCGTAAGGTACATGGAAAGAGACATATAACGGAGATTTTCCCGATGCCATTCAAAGATCAGATAAACTTTTTCGAGAACAAACTGGCTCAGCCTCTGCCTGCAAGAATGAGGCCCGAGACTATAGATGAGATAGTCGGGCAGCAGCACCTCATAGGCAAGGGCAAGATACTGCGCAGGATCATAGAAAACGACGCAGTGACTTCCATGATTTTCTGGGGACCTCCGGGAGTGGGCAAGACCACTCTGGCCCACGTCATTGCAAACCATACCAAAGCCCAGTTCGTCAACTTCTCCGCCGTTACCAGCGGCATCAAGGAGATAAAGACCGTGATGCAGCAGGCGGATGAGAACCGGGATTTCGGTATAAAGACCATAGTTTTCGTAGATGAGATCCACCGCTTCAACAAAGCCCAGCAGGATGCCTTCCTGCCCTTCGTTGAAAAAGGCAGCATAATACTCATCGGAGCCACCACGGAGAATCCCTCCTTTGAAGTCAACAGCGCTCTCCTTTCCAGGTGCAAAGTTTTCGTCTTAAAAGCTCTGACTGAAGACGATCTGACAGTGCTTCTAAAAAGGGCATTACAAAGCCCTAAAGGCTTCAGAGACGAGGAAATACATATAGATGACGACACTCTGAGGATGATCGCAGTCTTCGCCAACGGAGATGCGAGGACCGCTCTTTCGACCCTTGAGATGGCCGTCCTCAACGGCGCCTATGACGGCGTAGTCACCACGGTCACAAAGGAGACCGTGGAGCAGTGCACCTCTAAAAAGTCCCTTCTTTACGACAAAAACGGCGAAGAACACTACAACCTGATCTCAGCCCTTCACAAATCCATGAGGAACTCCGATCCCGATGCTGCGGTCTACTGGCTTGCAAGGATGCTTGAAGCAGGCGAAGACCCACTCTACGTCGCAAGAAGGCTCATACGCTTTGCCAGCGAAGACGTGGGACTCGCAGAGCCTAGAGCACTCGACATGGCGGTGTCTGCCTATCAGGCATGCCATTTCATAGGCATGCCCGAGTGTTCCGTAAACCTTGCCCAGGTAGTTGTACACCTGGCCCTTGCGCCTAAATCCAATGCGCTTTACGCAGCTTACAACATGGCAAAAGAAGACGCTGCAAGCACTCTTGCAGAACCTGTACCTCTCCAGATAAGGAACGCAGAAACAAAACTGATGAAAGATCTCGGCTACGGTAAAGGATATATGTACGCCCATAACTATGAGGAGAAATTGACTCCCATGAGCTGCCGTCCCGATGCGCTCAGAGATAACGAGTATTATCAGCCTACGGATCAGGGTAATGAAGCCCGGTATAAAGAGCGTTTGGAACAGATAAAGGAATGGAAAAAGAGCCACAGAAAAGGCGAAGAATAATTATTGCTGTTCAAAACATAGAAATGAATATATAATCAATATACAATCAGGAAAAGGAGGTAAAAGATATGGGACTTTTGGATAAGCTTATCAAAGAAGGAGCTGAGGCTCTCAAGGACGTAGCAAGCGAAGAAAACAAGAAAAAGGCACAGGACCTTTTCGGATCTTTAAAGGACAGCCTGGAAGAGCACGCAGAAGGGCTCAAAAAGGCAGTGGACGAACTTAAAGATGAACTGGGAGTACCGGAAAACACAGCATCGGAAAGCTCTGCAAGTTCTGCATATATTCCCGAAGATTATGATTATTATGCAGACCCCAAGAGCTGCCGCGAAAAGATACTCGAAGTCATCGCAGATGAATTCCCCCACTATGAAGTCAGAGAAAACGTGTCTCCTACGGAAATAGGCGGAACAGGAAAATTCATGAACTATTCCATAGTTGTCTACGACGGAAGCCTTCCCAAGCTTTTCATCATGATCATAGGAAAGACTACCACGGCTCACAGAGAATACCGCTGGAGCCGCCAGGAAGCCGAGAAGAGAGGATATACATTCCTCAACTTCGTCGAGCACTATCCCAACACGGCCGAATATATCAAAGACAGACTTCACAAGTATCTGTAACATCTTAGTCAACAAAGAAAGAGAAATGCATCCATGCGCCTGCTGAAGGACGCAGCCCGGCGGAATTTCAAGGCTTTGCAGGCAGCCCCGCCTATTGTTTAAAGGGTACCCGTCCGGTATCGTAAGCACAGCTTACTTCAAAGCTTTTTCTCTTTCTTTTTTCTTATGGCATCATTACTCGATTCTCTTAAACAAAGGGAAGTCTGGTCAGATTTCCTCGAATACAAGAAAAGCAAAAACCAGCTCAGCAAAAAAGAACTGAAAGAGCTGGAAGTTTATATTGCAGAAGAAAGATATATGCCGCTGTCCGAAACACTGCATTTCGGATACCCGGAGAAAAAAGAGATCTCCAAAATGGGATCTTCAAAGAAAAGAACAGTCTATTCATACTCGGAAGACGAGACATGGGTCCTGAAACTCCTTGCATTTTTATTGTATAAATATGATGACAAAATAGCGGATAACTGCTACTCCTTCAGAAGAAACCAAACGGCAAAGACAGCCTTTGACGATATAAAGAAAGTAAAAGGTCTCGATGAATGCTGGGTCCTCAAAACAGACATACACGACTATTTCAATTCCATAGATACGGACCTGCTTTCAGATATGCTGAAAGAGATCATAAACGATGATGTAGAGCTTATCACCTTTATGTCAGGGCTTCTTTCTCAGGATAAGTGCATTTCGAACGGAGAACCGGTCTTTGAAAAGCGAGGAGCAATGGCCGGGGTGCCTCTTGCGAGTTTTTTTGCCAATGTGTATCTCAAAGATATGGACCTGCACTTTAAGGGAAATATGATTCCCTATTTTCGTTATTCCGATGATATCATCGCATTTTTCCGAAGCAAAGAAGAACTGGACTCCGCTTTTTCATTCATGAAAGACTTCCTGGACAGGAAAAAACTGACTTTGAATATGGACAAGTTCCATGTGAGCTCTCCGGGAGAAAAATGGGAGTTTCTCGGCTTTTCCTACGAGAAAGGAAAGATAGATCTGTCCTCTTCCACCATAGAAAAAATGAAAGGAAAGATCAGAAGAAAAGCAAGGGCTCTTTACAGATGGCGGATAAAAAAAGAGGCTTCCTTCGAACGGGCGGCAAGGGCAATGATAAACAGCTTTGACCGCAAGTTTTACGATCTTTCGGGAGACAATGACTTCACCTGGACCAGGTTCTATTTCCCTGTGATCAACACGGCAGAAGGACTGAAGACGATCGATGCATATATGCAGCAATATCTCCGCTACCTTTACTCAGGCAGGCACTACAAGGGCAACTACAGGGTCTCTTACGAAGAGCTCAAGAAGCTCGGATACACCCCTCTTGCCGCTGAATATTATAACTGGAAAAAAGAAAATCTGATGCTCAAAAACGGGACCCTGTGAAGGTCCCGTTTTTTGGTGGGACAAAAAAGCTCCGGGATGACCCGGAGCTAAATATACAAATATCAGATCAGAGGAATCTTGAAAGGAATTCCCTGGTCCTTGGATTCTTGGGATCTACCATGATCTCTTTCGGATCTCCCTCTTCTGCTATGACGCCGTCTGCCATATACACCACATGGGAACTGACATCCCTTGCAAATCCCATTTCGTGGGTTACTACAAGCATGGTCATGCCCTCTTCTGCCAAGGTCTTCATGACGGCCAGTACTTCGCCCACCATTTCAGGATCAAGTGCGGAGGTAGGTTCATCGAAAAGCAGTATCTCCGGCTTCATGGAAAGGGCTCTCGCAATGGCGACCCTCTGTTTCTGGCCGCCTGATATCTGCCTTGGAAGAGCATTGATATACGGAGTCATGCCGACCTTTCCGAGGAAGTAAAGAGCTGTTTCCTTTGCTTCTTCCTTCGGGATCTTCAGCACCCTTTGCTGTCCTATTATGCAGTTGTCAAGCACCGACATGTTATTGAAGAGATTGAAGCTCTGGAACACCATGCCGACCTTTGCCCTGTATGCGCTTTGGCTGATGCCTCCCCCGGTAACGTCTTTGCCGTGGAACAGTATCTCTCCGCTGCTTGGAGTTTCGAGGAGGTTGATGCAGCGAAGAAGAGTCGACTTGCCGCTTCCTGAGGCACCTATGATGCTGGTAACATCGCCTTGGCTCACGTTGAAATCTATGTCTTTGAGAACTTCGTTCTTTCCGAAGAATTTGGAAAGATGACGGACTTCAAGAATATGTTCACTCATTTGCACCGTCCTCCTTTCCTTCATCTACCCCTTTGTAGAGCTCTTTTCCGAATTCCTTGCTCTGTTCATCGAAGGGAGAACCTTTGGCCGGGCTGTTGTAGGTACCCGCTGCCATGACGAGCTGATCTCCCGCCGCCAGTTCGTAGCTGTCGGAACCGGCCAGTTTCTTTTCCACCCATCTCAGAAGGAAGGATGCCACAAGGGTAAGAGTGAGATATCCTATCATTTCTATGAGGGCTGAAGGGAAATACTTGTATATGGCTCCGCTGACCATCTTGTGGATGGAGAAAAAATCGGAAAAGCCTATGATGAACATGACCGAAGTGTCTTTTACGTTGATGATGTAGTTGTTGCCTATCTGGGGCATGATGTTCCTGAGTGCCTGGGGCAGTATGACGTAAAGCATGGTCTGAAAATGATTCATGCCTATGGCCTTGGCGCCTTCGGTCTGACCCGGGTCTATGGATAGTATGCCGCCTCTTACAGATTCGGCCATATACGCTCCCGTATTGATCGAAACTACGATAAGGCTGACGGCCCAGATGCTCTTGAACACGTGGCCGAAAAAGTAAGGCACTCCGTAATAGATAAATACTGCCTGGAGTATCATAGGCGTTCCTCTGAAGACCTCGACGTAAACGCGTATAATGACGCGCACAAGGCCCAGGAAAAGCCTTTTGAAGATATTGTCCGTTTTGCTGACAGGAATGGTCTGAAGTATGCCGCATATGAAGCCTATGAGACATCCTATGGCCGTGGCCGTGATGGCCAGTATGAGGGTGTTCTTTATACCGTTAAGATATATCTTTCCGTATTTCCCCCATAGAGTCACTACGTCAGCTATTAGCTGTGAAAACATATGTCCCCTCCTCAAGGGATAAGCCCGGAACCTGACTTTATCAGGTCCGGGCTTTGATTATGAAAAAAGTATCAGCTGTTAATTATTCGCCTAAGGGCTGGTTGCTGATGGCAAGATCCATCAGTGCGTTGAAATCGTCTACCGTCAGGGTAGCAAGGTATGCGTTGATAGCATCTAATAGAGCCGTGTTGCCTTTCTGGATGGCGATACCGATGTTGACTTCCTCGTCGGAAACCACGAAGTCATCTCCGCTTCCTGCGAAGTCCAGGAGCACCAGCTCGGGGTATGCAAGGAGCGCACCCTGCGCTGTGGGTCTGTCTGTGCATACAAAGATGTTAGGATCTGATGCAACTGCCATTAGCATGGCCGGTGCGGATTCGGTCGGATTAAGGATATTGGCTCCGGAGATCTGCGGCAGGCATGTCTCATACCATATAGTACCTGACTGGCTGGTGCAGCTTCCACCTGCCAGATCGGCAAGGCCGTGAGCACTTGCAAAGGGGCTGTCGTTTCTTGCGAGGCAAACGATGGTCGCATAGAGATAAGGTCCTGCAAAGTCGACTACTTCCATACGCTCGGCTGTCATGGACTGACCTGCAATGGTCGCATCATAGAGTCCTGACTGGACTCCCGGGATCAGTGAATCCCAATCTGTCTGGACTATTTCCAGCTGCCAGCCGTTGAATTCGCAGATGGCCTTTGCCATCATTACATCATATCCGTTTGCATAGAGCGGGCTGTCCTTGATGGGAACTGCTCCGTTGGAATCGTCTTCCTGTGCCCAGTTGTAAGGTGCGTATGCGCACTCCATAGCTACTGTCAGCACGCCGTCTTCCAGTCCCGGAATGACCGCTTCCTGATTGCCGCCGTTGCCGCCGTTTCCACCGCAGGCTGTTAGGGAGAGCACCATGATCAGTGCTACCAGTAATGCAATAATTCTTCTCATTTTTTCTCTTTCTCCTTTTGTTCTTAAAAAAATCGAGCCATGACCCATCATGACTCGACATATACAAAAGGATACGTTTTCATCAAGACAGCTCTCCGCCGGTTCCGGCGACAGTCGGACGGATGTTATCCGTTCGCCCAGGTTAGAATGAGATCTTAGGGCCTCACTCTCCCTTCGGCAGCATTCCCTTTCGTTTCCGGCCTCCCTGAAGGCCTTGTCGGAAACTACTTTTGTTTGCCGCGCCTCTATCATGGTTATTAATATTGCGTTTACTTTAGCCTATGAACACAAATTTGTCAAGAACTTTTTATCATTTTTTTACAAAATGACTCTAATGCTGTATTTCCAAAGCCTTGAGATAAACTGATATTAATACAATCTTAATACGGACAGCCTCTCTCTTAATACTGTCTTTGCAGCAAAAAGCTATGATTATATAGGCAGGAAAAGAAAAAAGGCATATCCAAATGAAAACTGTTTTCGGAATAAAACTATCAACATTTCAGATAATAATAGCAGGCTTCCTGGGGCTCATACTCCTGGGCACTGTCATACTTATGCAGCCCTTCTCTGTAAAGAGCGGCCAAGGCGCTTCTTTCAGCGATGCTCTTTTTACAGCAGTATCAGCTGTATGCGTCACAGGCCTCGTTGTAAGAGACACCGCCACCTACTGGTCAGGGTTCGGGCAGGCTGTGATCCTGATACTCATACAGATCGGGGGCCTTGGCATCGTATCGGTAGCCGCCATCATAGCTACGATCTCCGGAAAGAAGATCGGACTTCTTGAAAGGAGCATCCTTCAAGACAGCCTCTCCGCCCATCAGATAGGCGGAGTCGTCAAGATGACAGGTTTCATATTCAAGGTTGCCTTCATCGTTGAATTCCTCGGTGCACTTCTTGTGCTTCCAGGATTTTGCAAGGCATTCGGCAAAAAAGGGATTTTTGTTTCCCTGTTCCATTCCATCTCAGCCTTTTGCAATGCCGGCTTTGATATCATGGGAGATAAAACCGGAGCCTTCTCTTCTTTGACTGCATTTGCCTCTGACTATTCGATAATTATCCCGACCTGTCTTCTCATAATAGCGGGAGGAATAGGATTCCTCACCTGGGAAGATATGGCCACTCACAGGTTCCACCTTAAGAGATACCGCCTTCAAAGCAAGATCATTTTTGCCTCCTGTATCGTCCTTATATTGATACCTTCAGTGTTTCTTTTCTTTGCTGAGTTCGGCGGTATGCCTCTTAAGGAAAGGATCTGTCTTTCTATATTCCACGCAGTCACGCCAAGGACCGCAGGCTTCAACACGGCGGATATAGCATCCATGAAAGGAACAGGGCAGATCCTGACAGGCATCCTGATGCTCATAGGAGGATCCCCCGGTTCAACCGCAGGAGGTATGAAGACGACTACGGCTGCGATCCTTTGCATAAGCACAGCCTCGGTGATAAAGAGAAAAAAACATTCGCAGCTCTTCGGAAGAAGAATAGAAGCAGATGCCATAAGGACGGCTGCCGCTCTTCTGATGATGTACCTTTGCCTTTGCTTTGCAGGGGCCTTCATCATAAGCCTTGCCGAAGGACTCCCCGTCGGAAGCTGTCTCTTTGAGTGCGCTTCGGCCATAGGCACAGTGGGCCTTACATTAGGCATAACGCCAAGCCTTGGCCCGGTATCGAGGGCGGTCCTTGAAGTCCTTATGTTCTTCGGAAGAGTCGGAGGACTTACATTGATGTATGCGGCGGTGACAAGCAGGGAAACAGATCCTTCCCAGTATCCCGTCGAAAAGATAAGTTTAGGTTAGGAGGAAAGATCCATGAAATCCGTTCTGCTCATAGGAGTCAACCATTTCGGCACCCAGCTGGCACTTAAGCTCCATGAACTGGGGCATCAGGTGATGGCCATAGATATACGTGAAGACAGGATAAACAAGATACTCGATATAGTTACCGACGCCCAGATAGGAGACAGCACAAACGAAGCATTCTTAAGGTCATTGGGAGTAAACAACTTCGACGTGTGCATAGTGACCATAAGCGGAGATTTTCAAAGCTCCCTTGAAACCACTTCCCTGCTGAAAGAACTGGGAGGAAAGCTTGTGGTAGCAAGAGCTGACAGAGACGTACAGGCTAAATTCCTCTTAAGGAACGGAGCCGACGAGGTCGTGAGCCCTGAAAAACAGGTGGCAGAATGGGCTGCGATCAAATACACATCAGATCACATATTGGACTATATAAAGCTCGACGACAACTATGCGATCTACGAGCTCACCGTGCCCGATGCATGGATAGGCAAGACCATAGGACAGATAGATATACGTAAAAAATACGGAGTCAATATACTGGCAGTAAAGACAAACGGAGCGATCAACTTAAACATCACTCCCGACACACTTCTTGACGAAAACAAGACCCTGCTCGTTCTCGGAGAGCACAGGTCTATACAGAAGTGTTTCCGCATATAGGCCATCGAGAACTGAAGGTGAGCCATATGAGAGACACTATTCTTTACATCATTTTCATGGCCTTCCTCATCTTGATCTATTTTGCGGTGGAATACTTCGAAAGAAAGTTTCAAGACGAATTCAGGACAGAAGACGATGACTGTGATACAATTAAATGAAGAGGTTATCGCCAATGGACAAAGCAGAAGAAAAAAGCGAACGCATACTGGTATGCCTGTCATCTTCACCGTCTAATATAAAGGTCATCGCTGCGGCGGCAAAGATGGCAGAAGCTTTTAATGCTTCTCTTACGGCTGTATATATAAGACCGTCATATTTCGACGATCTTTCCGAAGAAGACAAAAGGCGCATAAGGGAGAATATAAGCTACGCTGAACGATCGGGAGCCGCAGTGACGACCATCGAAGGAGACGACGTACACTCCCAGATAGCGGAGTATGCCCATATCTCCGGAACCACAAAGATAGTTGTGGGAAGGAGCAGCACTAAGCGCCGCCACTTCTGGGACAAACCAACCCTCACTGAACAGATCATACTCAGTGTTCCGGACGTGGACGTATACATTATCCCCGATTCCGATGCAGATCTTAAGCAAAGACGTACCGGCATACTCAAAGCCGACCTCATAAGACCTACGGCAAAGGACAGCCTAACGGCACTGCTGGTGCTCCTGGCGGCTTCGGCCATCGGGCTTCTTTTCACGTATTTCGGCTTCTCAGAATCCAATATCATAACCGTTTACATCCTTGGAGTACTCATTATCTCAGTGACCACCGTAAGCCCCGTATACGGTGCTGCAGGCTCGCTTCTCAGCGTACTCCTTTTCAATTATCTTTTCATAGAACCCAAATTCAGCTTCCATACATATGAAACGGAATATCTCGTGACCTTCGCCATAATGCTTACGGCCTCCCTCATCACTGGATCTCTTGCGAACAGGCTCAAAGACAACGCCAGCAGATCTGCGAAAGAAGCCTTCAGAACGAGGCTTTTATTCGATACCAACAGATTGCTGCAAAAAGCGGAAAACAGCAGCACTGCGCTTGAGGTCACGGGAAGACAGGTCATAAAGCTTCTGGACCTCGACGCAGTGATCTACCCGGTAGAAGACGGCCGGCTCGGAAGTCCCATGTATTTTTACCTTCCGAACAGCCAGGGCCAGGCTGAAGCTGAAAAAGATATAGCGTCGTGGGTATTCGAAAACAGAGTGCCCGCGGGAAAGGGCTTCGGCGATCATTCAAAAGCAGCGGCCCAATACTTCCCCATAGCTATCAACGAACACTGCTACGGAGTTATAGCGATACTTACGGACAGCCGCACTCCGGAATCCTTCGAATCCGGTATATTCAGTTCTATGATAGGGGAGTGCGCCTTGGCCCTCGAGAGCATAAGGAATGCCACGGAAAAAGAAAAAGCGGCCATGATAGCAAGGAACGAACAGCTTCGTTCAAACCTTCTCCGTTCCGTATCCCACGATATCAGGACCCCTCTTACATCCATTTCGGGAAATGCAAGCACTCTGCTCTCAAGTTACGAGCAGCTTGATGAAGATACGCTGAAGCAGATCTTTTCCGATATCTACGACGACTCGGAATGGCTCATCGACCTGGTGGAGAACCTTCTCTTCCTCTCCCGCATAGAAAACGGCAAGATGGAGCTGCACATGACCACGGATATCGTAGACGACGTCATAAGAGAAGCCCTGAAACATATCGACAGGAACGCCTCAGAACACAGCATAAGGATAGAAGAGTCAGATGACCTTCTGATAGCAAAGATGGACAGCAGGCTCATCTCCCAGGTGCTCATAAACCTCATAAACAACGCAGTAAAGAACACCCCTAAGGGTTCGGATATCGTGATAAGCAGCGTCAAGGACGGCGAAAATATAATCGTAAGCGTGAGCGACAACGGTCCCGGTATCCCCGACGACGTAAAGCCTCACATTTTCGAAATGTTCTATACAGGAAAAAGCAAAATAGCAGACGGAAGAAGAGGCCTCGGTCTGGGGCTTGCCCTTTGCAAATCCATCGTGGAAGCCCACGGCGGGATCATCGAACTTGAGGACAACAAGCCCTGCGGATGCCGCTTCTCATTCTCGCTCCCTGCAGCGGAGGTAAGGATAGATGAATAAAGTGACAGTACTCGTCGTAGAAGACGACGCTCCGGTACGCAACCTCATAGTGACGACTCTTAAGACCCATGAGTACAAGTATCTGACTGCGGCAAACGGCGCAGAGGCCCTGATGCTGGCGGCGTCCCACAACCCAGACGTCGTATTCCTTGATCTTGGTCTTCCCGACACCGACGGCATAGACGTGATCAAGCAGATAAGGAATTGGTCCAACATGCCCATAATAGTCATAAGCGCAAGAAGCGAAGATGAGGACAAAATTGAAGCTCTCGACGCAGGCGCCGATGACTATCTGACAAAGCCCTTCTCCGTGGAAGAGCTCCTCGCCCGCCTCAGAGTCACTGTAAGAAGGCTCTCTCTCATAGGAAACGAAGGAAACAAGGACAGTTCCGTATATACCAACGGAGATCTTAAGATCGACTACATGGCAGGCTGCGCTTTTCTGGGTGAGGAAGAACTTAAACTGACGCCCATGGAATACAAACTTCTCTGCCTTCTTGCAAAGAACACGGGAAAGGTGCTGACACACACCTACATAACGCAGAACATCTGGGGAAGAAGCTGGGACAACGACATAGCATCTCTTAGGGTCTTCATGGTGAGCCTGAGAAAAAAGCTGGAAACAGGCCCCGACTCTCCCCAATACATACAAACACACATAGGAATAGGTTATAGGATGATGAAAGCAGACTGAAAGGTCTGCTTTTTTGCAATCAAAACTACCGGCTCAGCCGGTAGTTTGTTTATGCCCCTATAAGGGGCCTGGACCAGTCGCACCTCAAGGTGCACTGAAAAGTCTGCCAACCACACGGCTATCACACGGTGGCCCTAAAGGGCCATCTCTTTATTTCT
>JAFZSM010000024.1 GCA_017619385.1 Bacillota bacterium | reverse complement strand
TTTGACGTAGCCTTTACCTGTAACAACCACTCCCTGGATTACGGCGGGGTGGCGGGATTAAGGCGCACCGTCCAGGTCTTAAGGGACAATGGCCTGACGGTGGTCGGTTCAAGGTACTCTGCAAACGAGCCCAGATCCTCAGTCGTAGAGGCGAACGGAGTCAAGGTCGGCGTGGTGGCATATACCTACGAGACGAGTTCTTACGGTGAGTGGAGGTCTCTCAATGCGGCGGCCATGGAAGACGGGGCCTGGGACTACCTCAACGGTTTCAGACCCAATTGGGCTTACGAGTGGTCCGGCACCGTATGCGATGCTGACAAGGAAGCCATAAAGTCTGAGATAAACTGGTGCAGGGAAAACGGAGCGGAAGTGGTCGTGTGCTATTTCCACTGGGATATGAACAACGAGTACGTACTGGAAGTAACGCCTCTTCAGTCGGATCTTGCCAGATTTGCGGCGGAGAGCGGCGCTGATGTGATCCTCGGGTCTCATCCCCACAGGGTGCAGCGCATGGAAGTCCTTTCCCTGAGCTATCCCGACGGTACGGAAAGACAGGTCCCTGTATATTATTCAATGGGCAACTACATTTCCAACCAGCGCTACGAGACCATGGACTGGACTCCGGCCGACGATCCCTATGCGTCTGAGCAGGAGATAATGGCCTACCTTGAGATAAGCTACAACAGGACTAAAGGCAAGGTGAGCTTTACAAAGATATCGGCTCTGCCCCTTTATGTGGATAAATATTGGGGAAGCAACGTCGAATACAGGATATATCCGGTCACGGGAGACTATGAATCCATCGCGGAACTTCAGAACTCAGGAAACGCCTGGAGAGCCACTCAGGCGCGCAATACCATCACCGGAATACTCGGCGCCCAGTATATTTATTAACGACCCGAATATATATTCAAATAGTACTAGAAATTAACACAGGATATAGTGAGTAAATATTTTTTTACACACAATATCTTGTGTTTTTGTATTGACAAGAATTCCTCTTAAATATTACAATTATTGTGCTTGCCCTTTTTGGGGTTTTTATTGTTTCAAACAGCGTTCACATATATTAGGAGAAGAGTCATGTACAGAGTATTGAAGAGAGACGGAAAGATCGTAGACTTCGACCTTTCCAAGATTTCAACGGCCATAACCCAGGCCTTTGATGCCCAGGAGAGACAGTATGTCCCTTCTGTTATCGATTTCCTTGCGCTGAAGGTCACAGCGGATTTTGAAGACAAGATCAAGGACGATCTCATCGCAGTCGAAGACATCCAGGACAGCGTGGAGTCTGTCCTCATCAAAGCAGGCTTTGACGATGTCGCAAAAGCCTACATCCTTTACAGAAGACAGAGAGAAAAACTCCGTTCTCTCAAGTCAACGGTACTCGATTACAAAGAGCTGGTCGATTCCTACGTAAAGGTCTCCGACTGGCGTGTAAAGGAAAACTCGACGGTCACATACTCTGTAGGAGGACTCATCCTCTCCAACTCCGGAGCCATAACAGCAAACTACTGGCTCTCCGAAGTATATGACGAAGAGGTCGCAAATGCTCACAGGAACGGAGATATCCACATCCACGATCTTTCCATGCTCACAGGTTACTGCGCAGGATGGTCCTTAAGACAGCTCATCGAAGAGGGCCTCGGCGGAGTTCCCGGAAAGATCTCCAGTTCCCCGGCAAGCCACCTCTCCACTCTGTGCAACCAGATGGTCAACTTCCTCGGTATCATGCAGAACGAATGGGCCGGAGCCCAGGCGTTCAGTTCCTTCGATACCTACCTTGCGCCTTTTGTAAGAGTTGACGATCTTTCATATAAAGAAGTAAAGCAGTGCGTCCAGAGCTTCGTATACGGCGTCAACACCCCTTCACGCTGGGGTACTCAGGCACCGTTCACCAACGTCACTCTCGACTGGGTATGCCCGCCCGACATGGTGGACAAACCCGCTATCGTAGGAGGGAAGGAACTCGATTTCACCTACGGCGAGTGCAAGAAGGAGATGGACATGGTCAACAAGGCCTTCATCGAGATCATGATCGAAGGTGACTGCAACGGAAGAGGATTCCAGTATCCTATCCCCACATACTCCATCACCAGGGATTTCGACTGGAGCGAGACTGAGAACAACAAGCTCCTCTTCGAAATGACCGCAAAGTACGGCACGCCTTACTTCTCCAACTATATCAACTCCGACATGGAACCTTCAGACGTCCGTTCCATGTGCTGCAGACTCCGTCTCGACCTCCGCGAGCTGAGAAAGAAATCCGGCGGATTCTTCGGCTCCGGCGAATCCACGGGATCCGTAGGCGTAGTCACCATCAATATGCCGAGGATCGCATATCTTGCAAAGGATGAAGAGGACTTCTTCAAGAGACTCGACCATGTCATGGACATCTCCGCAAGATCCCTCGACACAAAGAGAAAGGTCATCACAAAGCTCCTCAACGAAGGTCTCTATCCCTATACGAAGAGATATCTGGGCACCTTTGCGAACCACTTCTCGACCATAGGCCTCATCGGCATGAACGAAGCAGGTCTCAACGCGAATTGGATAGGCCTCGATATGACCCATCCCGAGACCCAGGAGTTCACAAAGAGAGTTCTCAACCACATGAGAGAGCGCCTCTCCGACTATCAGGAGATGTACGGAGATCTCTTCAACCTTGAGGCAAGCCCTGCAGAGTCCACGACCTACAGACTGGCAAAGCACGACGTTGAGCTCTATCCCGATATCAAGACAGCCACTGAAGGAGACGGAACTCCTTTCTACACCAACAGCTCACACCTGCCGGTCGGCTATACGGAAGACGTATTCTCCGCCCTCGACGTTCAGGACGAGCTCCAGACTCTGTATACGTCGGGAACGGTATTCCACGCATTCCTCGGAGAGAAGCTCCCCGATTGGAAGGCTGCGGCAAACCTGGTAAGGACCATAGCAGAAAACTACAAGCTTCCTTACTACACCCTGAGCCCGACCTACTCCATCTGCAAGAACCACGGATATATCACGGGCGAAGTATATGAATGCCCGATCTGCGGAGAGAAGACGGAAGTCTACTCCAGGATCACCGGATACTACAGACCGGTTCAGAACTGGAACGACGGTAAAGTACAGGAATTCAAACAAAGAAAAGAATACATAGTACTGGGAGACTTAAAGCCCCATACAAGGGCAGAAGCTGCCCCGGCAGCGGAAACACCGGTCTACGAAGCCCCGGTCTATGCAGCACCCGCAGCGGAGACTCCCGTATACGAAGCTCCGGCAGCTGAGACACCGGTCTATGCAGCACCTGTTTACACAGAGCCCGAAGTAAAAACTGAAGAGCCTGTCTACACGGAGCCCGAAGTAAGGGCTGAAGAGCCTGTTTACACAGAGCCTGAAGTAAGGGCAGAAGAACCTGTCTACACGGAGCCTGAAGTAAAGGCAGAAGAAGCGGAAGAAGATGTCAAGATCTACGAGCCGGCATACAAAGAAGCGGAGACTCCCGTATATGAAGCTCCGGCAGCAGAGGCTCACGCCTATGAAGCTCCTGTTTATGCAGAGCCTGAAGTGAAAGCAGAAGAGCCTGTTTACGAGGCTCCCAAGGCTTCCTCGGAACCGGAAGGCGAGTTCTACTACAGAGTCATGGTAGACGAAACGGAAGAACCTGCAAAGGAAGAAGGACCCGAAGTCCTCTATACAGTGGACGTTTCCTCATTCGCTGAAGATGACAAAGCACCGGTGTTTGAGACCCTGTCCTTCGGACGCAAGGAAGAAGCAGCCGCGGAAGGCGCCGCAGCAGTTGCTGCAGCTGCAGCCGCAGCCGCAGAAGCAGTCCAAGCAGCAGCGGAGGAAAAACCGGTTTCAAAGGGCGATGCTTTCGCAGAGTTTGATGCTCTCATGGCAAGCGTGTCAGATTCGGTGGAAGTAAAGCCGGAGAGAAAATTCCTCCTCTTCACAACCAAGACCTGCCCCAACTGCAAGATCATCAAGGAATACCTCGCAGAGAACAACGTTCCCTATGAACAGGTCATCGCAGAAGAAAACAAGGACGTCGCAAGAGGTTACGGCATAATGCAGGCTCCCACGGCGGTCATCCTTGAGGGAGATAACGTCTCCAAGTATGTAGGCGTACAGAACATAAAGAACTACGTACAGGCAAACCTGCTCTAAGCAGATAAGTATATATATTACGACAAAAAATCGGAGAGCTCTGAAAAGGAGCTCTCCGATTTGTTTTGTTTTTCTGTATTTAGTCTTTTGCCATATGGATGGTGTGCTGGCTGAACGGGATCTCGATACCGGCTTTTCCGAAGGCGAGGAAAACTTCGCGGTTGAGGAGACGCTTGGCTGTGAAGATGTTTGCTTCATCCACGTCAGCGGCTATCTTAAGATCCACGGAGCTGCTTCCGAGGGCTTCGACGCCCAGGTACTGGGGAACCACCTTGAATATGTTCGGGTACATGGTAGGCAGCTCTTCGCAAAGGGCTTTCACTACCTTTTCCGCCTTCTCAAGGTCGGTGCTGTAGGCTATGGGAGCAAGCACGATGGCCTTCGAAGAAACATTGGACAGATTGACGAGGTTCCTTATATCTGAGTTGTTCACTATCCTCGCATTGTTCCCCGTGTCCACTATGGTCGTGGTCCTGATCCCTATGTTTGTCACCGTTCCTCTCCAGTCGTCTATGGCAACGATGTCTCCCACCTGAAGCTGTCCTTCAAGGACTATGAAGAGGCCTGTGATCACATCTTCTATGAGGCTCTGGGCTCCGAAGCCTATGATCAGTCCTAAAACTCCCAGGGATGCTATGACTGCGCCTACATTGAAGCCCAGCATGGAGAGAGCATATATGATGGCGTAGATCACTATGATGTATTTAAGGAAGCTTGCAAAAAGGCTCTTTATGGTCCTGGCTCTTCTCTTCTTTGGGTTTATGAGGCTCAGGATGAACTGAAGGGCTGCATTGATGAGCCAGCATTCAACAAACATGAGGAGCAGACCTCCGACCCTTAAGAGGTCGAAGCTGCCGTCAGCCGCCTTCAGGGGCTGGAAGGCCTTGATGTAATTCTCCGTGAAATACTGCACCGCTTTTTGCTGATGAGGTGACAGGAAGAAGAGCATCGACGGGTTATAGAAGGCCAGTATTATAAGCGCTACTATGACCATGACGATGATCCTTCTGATCATTACGTTTCTTGATTTCTTTTCGTCCATGATGGTGCCTTTCTGTGAATAACGAATATATCAACTACGTCCATTATATGCCAATATCTGCAATAAATACACAAAAAAATGATATAAAGTAGTATAATACATTGGTTAGACTAATATTTTTGTTGGAGATTATATGACAAATTACGATGTAACGATCATAGGCGCCGGTATCACAGGCGCCATGGCGGCGAGGGAATTGGCAAGATACGATCTTAAGCTATGCATCCTGGACGCCGCATCAGACGTAGCCATGGGCGCTACGAAAGCGAATTCGGCCATAGTCCACGCAGGCTTCGACGCCAAAGAAGGAACTTTGAAGGCAAAGTTCAACGTGGAAGGTTCCAAGATGTTCGAGCAGGTCTGCAAAGAGCTCGGCGCAAAGTACAAGAGGATAGGAGCCTTGGTAGTCGGTTTCTCCGAAGAGGACAAAGATACCCTGGAAGAGCTTCTTGAAAGGGGAAAGAGAAACGGAGTAGAAGACTTAAGGCTCATCGGTTCAAGAGAGGAACTCAAAGAGCTGGAGCCGAATATCGGAGAAAAGGTGACCTGCGCTCTTTATGCGCCG